>CAZOIG010000259.1:0-1698 GCA_964579235.1 uncultured Gammaproteobacteria bacterium | reverse complement strand
TAGCCTTGTCTGCCTGTGGTGGCGGAAGTTCCTCAGATGGCGCCGCGCAGGCTCAGAACAATGTTGTAACAAATTGCATGGTTAGGAGTGAAGAGGCAAATTCTATTTCCCCTACCCCGTTTGTGATCTTTACAAATAGCTGTGACTTTACAGTCAATTTAGGCACCAGTCTTGCCGGGGTAACGCTTACGATTACTACGCTAGCACCGGGCGAGTCAAAAAGAGAGCTAATCGCTCCCAGAATTATTGCCTGCAGGCCGCCTTCTCAGCCGTTTTTGGATAAAGACAATGATGTATTCGGAGATCTAGCCTGCTCAGACATCTAAGCGCCATAGCGGGAGCGAATCTTGCGAACGGGTATAAACGTTCGCTCCCTCATTTTGTTATCGGCTGGACGTGTGATTACTCTTGATCCAAACCTTGTTCTAACTATTGTTCCAACTCTAGACCACTCAAGTCCGCGTCGATCACGCAGTCACCATAGACTTGTCGCGCTTCTGTGATGCGCTGGTTGACGAGCTTTGCTATGGCTTGCTTGCTTTCACGGGTTAGCGTTGCGTATTGGTTGTTTTCTATTAGTTGAATGATTCGCTGGCTGGCCAGTTCAAGTAAGGCACTCTCGTAATCGAGCTCAGTCAAAATACTGTGGAAATGCCAGCGCTTATCTGCGGATATTGCCGCGCTTTTATACAATGCTTGCAACTGGGCTTGCTTTTCGAGACTGGAAAATTGCCACTCCTCATTGGTTTTCATGTACACCCTGAGCGAGGCAACAAAGCTCCTACGTTCAGCGGCCATCGCATCAAACGAACCACGACCAAACTCTTCTTCCCAAACCGGGCTTAACCAAGACCGTATAGGAGACCTAACGACTTCTGGGAACGCACGATTGAAAGCGCTATTTGAGGCGTCGTAAGCGCCGATGGAGCCAGGCCAAACCGGGTCGTCTTGGCTTAGCAGTTCGCTTAATTCCTGATGTCTTGATACGCGGCATTCACTCAAGGCGACTCGTTCGTGCGCGATGCGGTACAGAGTGTCCAGAGGAGCCTCTAACCTTGCTTCTAAACGCTCGAGGTCTTGCAGCTTACTGCGTTGTTCCGCCCATTCACCAACCCATAAAGCCGTCCAGATGCCCAATACAACAATAAGGAAGTCCAACAAGGCCGCTGACCAATTTTGGCGCCTCACATGCTCAATAAATCGTTTGCTCAACATAAGGGGATGGCTATTCGAGACTAAATACCTAAAGGTTTACGCCTTAAAACCGAGCTAGGCTGTGTGGTTCACGGTTAGATAATCACCTTGGAAGAACACCAAAGGCGATTTTGGGTCTGAATCAAAGTCTTCAACTAGGCCAATGATGATAGTGTGGTCGCCACCTTCATAAAGATGCTCAGTTTTACAATGAAAACGCGCGAGCACGTTTGGTAATTGCGGCACACTGTGATGCCCTTCGTACCACTCTACTTCGTCAAAGACACTGCTATCCCAACTGCGCATGGCGAACAAGTCAGACATTTCGCGTTGCTCTGAGTTCAAAATGCTGATGGTGTAATACTCCGCATTTACGAATTCCTCGTAGCGTGTCGCGTTTTTGTCAATACACCACGAGACTAAAGCCGGCTCTAGCGACACTGACTCGAAGCTATTAGCGGTTATGCAGACTGGCTTGCCTTCGGCGTCACGCGCCGTGATCAC
>CAZOIG010000258.1:0-10066 GCA_964579235.1 uncultured Gammaproteobacteria bacterium | reverse complement strand
GAGGTGCTGCTGCAGAGGCGTCATCAGACTCTTCTGTAGACGACTCTAAAGACGACTCTAAAACCACCTCGGAGGCTTGCTCATCGCTTGGGCTTAAGCGTTCTACCGAAGTCGAAGCCCCATCTATAGCGTCGGTTTGCGTAACACGATTGTCTTGTGAAGAAGTGTTTGATGTAGCGCTTTGCGTTCTGTCTCCGGTGCGGAATGACTCCAAACTTGCGGGCGCTATGAAGTAAGCGGCAAGCGCCAAGATAGCGACTAGGATCACCCACTTAAACCAGCCAGAACGCCCAGATGAAACCTGAAAGTCTTCCTCGCTGAGGCCTTGTGGAAGTTCATCGTAACTCACTCGAGCACCATCACTGGAATAAGCAGTTACCATTTTTTCGGCATCGAGACCCAGCAGGCGTGCGTAAGAGCGGATGTATCCGCGCACGTAAGTCAGCTCAGGCAAGCCGTCGGTTTGTTGTGTTTCAATCGCGCGTATCGTAGCCGCCGACAAATTCAATTCATCAGCAATTTGATCAATCGATTTATCCAGCGCCTTACGAGCTTTCGCTAAGATAACGCCAACGGGTAATTCAGGGTCTTCAAGTGTTTCAACCTAGACCGTCTGCTCTTCAGGATTAGCGTCTAACTCTTGCTGTTCTGGTTCGTCCTTCTTCTTGTTCACTTAATGTCCTTATCTTTATTGATGTGTTAGCGGCGCGCTCTATCAGCTTTCTAGTGCTGATGGAGCGGCGTATAAACTGTGGTTTTCTTCATTGAGAAAGCTAAAGCTGCGTTCCCCAAAAAGGTGAATGGCGTAATTTAGATACCGTAACCTGACTATTTGGATTAGCTACTGCGTCTATCTTGGCGCAGCAAAGATGCTTCTCTGGATCCCGGAAATTCTTCTAAAATTCGCGTCCGGTACGTTTGGGCCTCCTCTCTTGCGCCATTTTTTAATTCTATTTGATAGGCCAAATAGAGTGCCGCAGATTGAGGATTCGTAATCGCAAAATACCGCTCGATGTAAGCACGTGCACTGAGGTAAACACCGTTATCGTAATTAATCTGCGCCAATTGAAACAAAGCTGGACGCAGTGACGGGTTCAAGGCCAAAGCTTTTTTGAGAAAATCTTCAGCGCGAGGATCATTGACGCGCGCCAAACACTCCCCGGCCCGCATGTAACTCAATTCTGCGCGCTCGAACAAAGGATTGCTCGCGGCGATTTCAAAATACTCTTGTGATTTTAGTTCTTCGCCGGCTCTGCAAAGAAACACACCGTAATCGTGGGCTGCAGCGGAATTAAAGCGATCGAAGCGTACCGCTTTTTGAAAATAGCGCTCAGCCTCTTCGTATTGCTGCAACTCAAGCAAGAGCAAAGCCATCACGTAATTTGACTCAGAATGATTCTTGTCGATCGACAGTGCTTTCTCTAAAGAACTTTTCGCTACCGCGTACTGCTTCTGCTGCAAATACCCACGTGCTAATTGCGCGTGAATCAAAGCATTGTCTGAACGTAGGCTGCGGCGATCGTCGCTTGGCAGATTACTTCGGCCCGAACTCGCGCACCCCACGACGACACAACAGAGCAGACACAGCAAAAATGATGTTTTCAGCTTTTGCATAATTTGGGGGTGTATTCAGTTACTGGGTGGCCCGTTAGGGTCCTTAACAAAGTGTTTCAGTACAACTCGAGAGCTATAGCATAGCTTTTGATGTAAAGATTACTAGCAGTATCACTGCAAAACTAAGTCGAAAGCATGGTTCGACTCTCACCTCATTGTATTTTTTCGCTCAGCTTTTGTCTAAATTTTTCTTGGCGCCGAGTTCTGTCCATCACATCGCCAGCCAATTGGCCACAAGCCGCCTCAATATCATCGCCTCGGGTCTTACGCACAGTGGCAATCACGCCAGCGCGATTGAGCTCGTCTCTAAACCGCGTTATCCGCATATTTGAAGAGCGCTTATAATCAATACCCTCAAACGAATTGAACGGAATCAAGTTCACTTTTCCGGGCACCTGCTGCATTAATTCTGCCAATTGTTTAGCGTGCTCTAGCTCATCATTCACACCCTCGAGCATGATGTACTCAAAGGTAATTCGGCCGCGGCTAGACCCATCATCCAAGTAGCGATTGCAGGCCGCCAATAGCTCTTTAATTGGGTATTTTCGGTTTAAGGGCACCAATTGATCACGCAACTCATCGTTCGGTGCGTGCAGGGAAACCGCGAGACTCACACGGCATCGCTCTTTCAATTCGTCTATTTTTGGAACCACACCCGCAGTGCTCAAAGTAATACGTCGCCGTGACAAGCCAAAACAAAAGTCATCGTGCATGACGTTCATCGAGGTCACCACGTTCTCAAAATTCATCAGCGGTTCGCCCATTCCCATCATGACCACATTGGTCACAATACGATCGCTGGTTTTGTATTGCTCGCCTAATAGTTTTTTGGCTAACCAGACCTGACCGACGATCTCGGCGGGCGTTAAGTCACGGTTAAAGCCTTGTTTGCCCGTAGCGCAAAAAGAACAATCAAGCGTGCATCCAACCTGAGACGATACGCACAATGTGCCCCGGTCTTCTTCCGGAATAAACACCATTTCAATAGCGCTTTTGCCCGGCACACTCAATAACCACTTACGAGTCCCATCTTCTGACAGTTGATCAGACAGAATCGCTGGCGTCGTAATCTCACAGGTCTCGGCAAGCTTCTCACGCAAAGCCTTACTCAGATTAGTCATCTCAGCAAAATCACTGACACCAAGCTGATGAATCCATTTCATTACCTGCGTAGCACGAAATGGCTTTTCACCAATGCCCGCAAAAAACGCCTCCATCTGAGCGCGATCGAAGCCAATCAAGTTGGTCTTACTGCTGGGTTGTGCGTTAAGCATAATATGAGTGAGGGCTGGTATGAGTGGGGCCAATCTGCGCAAACGCAGCAATCGCAAAAGCTTGCCGAGTTACGCGCACCAATAGCGGGTACTGACTGATTGTGGCTTGAGCTGCGCGACTGGCGCAGCTCAATGAACACAAATTAACGTGTACGTGCAACCACGCCTTCTGGGAAAAAGAAGTCGATTTCGACCGCAGCAGTCTCTGGCGCGTCAGAGCCATGACATGCGTTTTCATCAATGCTCGTCGCGAAATCAGCTCGGATTGTGCCCGGCGCCGCTTCAGCTGGGTTGGTTGCGCCCATTACATCACGGTGCACCGCAATCGCGTTTTCACCTTCTAGCACTTGCACTTGAACAGGTCCTGAAGTCATGAAAGCCACTAGATCAGCGTAAAAAGGACGCTCCTTATGCACAGCGTAGAATTCACCTGCTTGCTCTTGACTGAGGTGCAACATACGCGATGCAACGATTTGTAGACCCGCATCTTCGAAACGAGTGTAAATGGCACCGATCACGTTTTTCGCAACGGCGTCTGGCTTGATAATAGATAAAGTTCTTTCGACGGCCATGAATGACTCCTAAAATAGATTGTTCGATAAAGGCCTCAAGACAAAGCCAAGTAAGGGCTTGTTAGAGGTGACTTAAAGTAATGTCGGCTCAAAATTTTTGAGGTGGCGTATTCTACCGCCACAAACGCCTAATTACTAACCAGAAAAGGCACTAGATTGAAGTAATTACAGGGGTTCTGCCAGCAATTGACCGTCTTTAATCGCTGTGTAACGTACTTGCATCCACTGACCCTGCTCGGCGGATTCTAAAGGCACGAGCACGGCCAAGTAATCTTCGGCGCGAGCAAACCGATAAGAGTCGTCGACAACCCGGTTTTCGGGCAGTACCCAGGCTTGCTCGCCGAGCCTAGATTGCAGCAGTTTAGCTTGAAGATCTTTGGCTCGTGTTCGCAAGATTTGATTGCGCGCCTTGCGCTCTTCAACTGGCACTTGTTTAGCATTAGGTATGCGCGCTGCAGGCGTTCCATCTCGCTCTGAGTACGAAAACACGTGCGGATAAGCAATCTCGATTTCCTCGATCAAATTCCAAGTGTCTTCGAACTGTTCATGTGTTTCGGTAGGAAAGCCCACCATAACATCTGCACTGAGCACGAGTTGCGGTACGCGCTCACGCAATTTCAAAATACGTTCGCGCACTAGATCAGCACCATAGCGGCGCTTCATACGCTTCGAAATAAGCGTGTTGCCACTTTGCAGCGACAAATGTAAATGCGGCACCATTCGCGGGTGCGTGGCCATTAAGTCGATCAGCTCGTCACTAATGTGCGCGGGGTCTATCGAGCTTAAGCGTAGGCGTAGCGGATTTGCCTCATCTACATCCAGCGCGAGCAACTCTTTGAGTAGGCCAACGAGGTCTATCTGCCCTTCTTTAAGGTTAAAGTCTTCACCGTATGAGCCTAAATCAACTCCGCAAATAACGATCTCAGCGTATCCGCTTACCACCAGCTTTTGGACTTGGCGTTTAATTAGCGTAAGCGGTAAGGAACGGCTTGGGCCGCGCGCCACGTGAATAATACAGAACGTACAACCTTGGTCGCAGCCCTGTTGAATTTGTACAAATGCGCGTGTTTGTGCCTCATATTGAGTCAACAAAGACTCAGGCAAACTAATATTGGCGTCTAAGTCGCCAACCAACACCTGCGGCAACTCACCCTGTTGCAACGCGGGTAATAACTTATGCACATCAAGTTTACGGTCGTTGCCCAACACGAGGTCTACACCAGGAATATCAGCGCACGCCTGAGGGTCTATTTGCGCATAACAGCCGGTTACCACCACTAAAGCGTTGGGATTACGTTTCACGACTTTACGAACAGCTTGCCGAGCTTGGCGATCTGCCTCTCGGGTAACCGTACAGGTATTGACTACATAAAGATCGGCCTCATCGGTCTGAGAAACCACATTCCAATTGTCTGCTTGCAAGGCCTCGGCGATGAGTTCACTTTCAAATGCGTTTACCTTACAGCCAAGCGTCGCCACACCCACACGTTTTAAGCTGGGGTTGGGTGCAAGAGCGTCGCCTCGATCAAGCTCAACGGTAGCGCCACGCTTGCTAATGCTATCTATGGATATTTCGATGGAATTGGACATACGATCAAAAAATGACTTGGACGCTGCCAATAATCACTCTGGCAGTGGTGCTGTCGTAACAAAAAACAGTATAAAACAGCACCGAGCGGTAATGGCTAATGATGCCTCGAGGATTTTACGCTAAATGAGCGCGTTTTGGGTGAGCTTCAATCGAGATACCGACAGGGCTGAGGATCATCTATGTGCGGATCGTTCCAGCTGTTTTCGGAGCACTACAAAAAAAAGAGCGGCCAAGGCCGCTCTTTCTAGTACATTTTAGTACATAAGATCTGTGCTTACTTTACGATGTATCGGACACCAGCAGTAAACATACGGTTGTTTGAGATCGAATCTAACATTTTAGAGTCGCTGTCAAAAACTCGCGCTTCTAAGATCCATTGCCAGTTGCTCGCGCCGAAATCACCGCCAACATGACCAAACAATGAGGCATCGCGGAAATCACTGTCATCGATATTCCAAATACCCAAACCACCGCCGATAAACGCTTTGGCGCTCAAACGACGCTCTAAACCAATATCAACCGCGAAGTTATCTTCTGGGTAGACGTTACCACCGTTAATACCTTGTCGGTCATAGTAAGAGAGCTGAGTAAACGCAGAGGTTTTCTCAGACAGTTGCTTCATGATACCAGCGCGCAAGCCAACAATGCCTGAGGAATCACGCATGTCCATTTGCCAAGCCGTTTCTAGGCGTGGACGCGTTTCAGTACCCGCGAAAGCGCCAAGAAATGGGACCCAACCCAATTCAGGAGCTTGCTCTTCTACTGCTGCAACTTCAGGTTCAGGCGCACAAGCAGCTGAATCATCTTGCGCAACAGAAAGCAGTGAAAGGTTACAACAAGCCTTTGGAATGGCCAGACTGTACACTTGGCAATCAGTGCTTACATTTACCGCAAACGCTGGAAAAGACTGCTTACCCGCCCATTCGCGATATGAGTTTGCTACAAACTGGCCCTTCACTTTAGCGCCTGACCACGCTAGCTTGGTGCCAACTGGGAAAGATGTTTCGACCACATCGCCCGCCATGATCGCATCAACAATGGCTTGTGCAGATACACCAGCACCAGAGTTCGCAACAACGTCAGCAAATGCTTGTGGGTTTTCAGTAATGAACTCTTTTAGGCCATCAAGATCCTCAACACCACCAGCACACATTGATTGTGATGTGCCAAAGCGCGTGATCTTGGTGTACTCTTGCGCCGAAACGCTGTGCGCGCCGAAAGCAAGGAGTGATAAAAAGGAAATTGAGCAAATGAATTGCTTGATTGTTAAAGTAGGTCTCGACAAATCAGACACAACGTACCTCGATTAGGAAATTTTCACAGGTTGAGTTCTCATCGTGCCACCGACTAAGCAGCAGTCAGGCTAAGAAACGCGGAGAACTGAGTGTGTTGGTACAACTTTGTTACCAACGGTCCGCTTATTTTAAGCGCGGGGTCAATGGATGCCTAGCACTATGTGCAAAAAATCACAGTTATTTCACATTTCAGCACGAAATGTTGATCAAATGCCGCCGATGGGGGCTAAATCGGGCCCAATCGATCAAGACCAATCGATCAAGAATTGACCGCAAAGCTCTCGCCACAACCGCATTCATCGGTCGCCTTTGGATTGAGGAATTTGAAGGTGCTATTGAGCCCTTCTGAGACGTAATCTATTGTGGTGCCCTGTAAAACTGGCAAACTTTCTGAATCCACCACCACGGGCACTCCAAAAGACTCAAAAACGTGATCGTTTTGGTCAATTTCTTTTGCAAAATCAAGCACATAGGAATACCCAGAACAGCCCGAATGTTTGGCCGAAAAGCGTAAAGCCTTTGCGTCATTAAGCTCGAGCTGTTGAGCCACACGTGCGGCAGCCGATTCGCTCAGTAAAACCGGTGCAAGGGTTGCAGATGCTCCCTGTTCAACTAAAATGTCAGCTTTGGTATCACTCGTGTTCATGGTCTCGCTCAATAATTTTGCATACATTCAAATGCGACGTAGATTAACAGCCCCTGCGAAACAGGAATGGTAGTGCCGCGAACTATACTGTCTGGAACTCTGCTGTTTGCCGAAAAGTGTAAGCCCTTCTCATGGCTTTTCAAGCTAAATATCGGGTCATTCTGGTTTTTTTCTAGGTTCCAGCTCAATGCAATCGGTATCCATCACTGGAATGTCGATGCCCGTCACATCTATACCCGCACTCTCAAGTCGCTCAACTAATCGTCGGTTCTGCGCATTCAACGTCTGCAATTGAGTACACAGACCATGAATCGCCACTGCAACTGGGTCGTCCGCGCCGCTTTGCTGGCCGTAGGCATCAAATTCTCCGTGTTCATTCCGCCCATTAGCTCGATTGTACTCAGTTGAACCAACTGGGTAAGCCGGGATGCCAACCATAGTTGCGTCGCTCGGCACATCTTTTACGACCACAGAATTGGAGCCAATGCGGGCCTGCTTGCCCACCGTGATCGGACCCAAAATCTTGGCCCCCGCGCCAACCACAACCCCTTCTTCAAGGGTTGGATGACGTTTGCCTTTTTTCCAACTGGTACCGCCCAGAGTGACGCCATGGTACAAAGTGCAGTCGTCTTTTATTTCAGCAGTCTGACCAATCACCACACCCATGCCGTGATCAATGAACAAGCGTCGACCGATTTTCGCCCCAGGATGAATCTCAATACCTGTAATCCAACGACTAATGTGGGAGAACAATCGCGCAATCCACTTTAAACCAATGTGCCACAACCAATGATTCATACGATGCAAGAGCACAGCATGAACGCCAGGGTAGCAAGTCAAAATCTCTAAGGTATGACGCGCCGCGGGGTCGCGGTCGTACACAATGCTGATGTCTTCTCTAATTCTTGTGAACATAATAATTACTACATTTAAAACTCAGCTAAGGGGACGAATTGCCACTTCCAAAGAGCCAATGTTCCAGCTAGCTGCACAGGTTCTTAAGTTTAAGAACCGTTGCCGGCCTCATTACTTACAACTTTCTGCTCGATTGTAGTCAAAATACCACGCAGGATGTGAATCTCTTCAATCGACAAGTCTGCTTTGTTATAGAGCCGAGTAAGCTTGCGAATCAGCATGGTCGGCGGTTTAGACTTGATGAAGTCTAATTGATCTAAAACCCTATGCAGGTGCTCAATATGCTGCGCGCGCATTTGCTTGTCGGCAGGTAACTGGCGTTGCTGAGCCGGCGTCAGCGAGCTCTCATCGGAAGTCGGTTCTGGGTCACCTTGAGATGCAGATAGAGCCAACGACGATTGGCGCAATTCATAGCAAATAATTTGTACCGCACTGCCCAAATTCAAAGAACTGTAAACCGGGTTAGCGGGAATAATGATCTGAAAATCACACAAATCCATCTCAGCATTAGTTAGGCCGCTGCTTTCTCGACCAAACAAAATTGCTGATTTACTGAGCGGGTTACTTTGCAACGCTTGGCTGACCTGCTCAGCCGCTTGTCTGGGAGACTGCGTTGGCCAAGTAACCTCACGTTCTCGCACCGAGGTACCAATTACTAAGGTGCGATCGGCCAGAGCTTGGTCGAGGTTGTCTACCACTCTCGCATTGGTGAGCACGTCATCAGCGCCAGCAGAGCGCTTGGTGGCCTCGTAATGTGGGAACTTAGCGGGCTTAACTAATACTAGATCGGACAAACCCATCGTTTTCATCGCTCTTGCAACCGCCCCAATGTTGCCAGGATGGCTGGGTTCAACTAAAACCACGCATGTATTGTCGAGCATTTTTTGCATTGGCGGATTGTACTCGCTTCTATGTATAGCGATAGTCCCGACAAACAACTTTCTTTAACTTATCGGCAGCGTTACAATCGCGCGCAGACATGCGAGGTTTTGTACTGTAGTACAGACGAAAGTACAGACGAAAGTACAGACAAAGCAGCGCAAACGCCCTTTTACAAATAGATTCAGGACACCTAATGGAAGCCAACCTCATCGCGGGGGCTCTCAATGTAGCCACCAATGCTGCACTTGAAGCCGGAAAAGTTATTTCGCAGAACATCACTCAACTTGATCGAGTTAAGGTCAATCAAAAAAGCGCGCATGAGATGGTCTCAGAAGTGGATATCAGAGCGGAAGCGACGATCATCGAAATTCTTGATGCGGCCTACCCTAACTTCAGCATATTGAGCGAAGAGGCGGGCGAAATCGATCGCAACAATGAGGTGCGCTGGATCATTGACCCTATGGATGGCACGCACAACTTTTTGCATGGTCACCCGCAATGCGGCGTTTCCATTGCTCTAGCAGAAGGTAATACGGTGCTGGCGGCGGTAGTCTACGACCCGTTACGCAACGAACTGTTCACCGCCCGCAAAGGCGCTGGGGCTAAACTCGACGGTCGACGCATGCGCGTTTCCGAGGTCTCTAAGTTGACCAATAGCTTATTGTGTACATGTTTTCCTCATCGCGAAGGCAAAGAAACCAAAATGTGGTTGCGCTCATTTGCCACCATGTTGCCGCGCGCGCAAAGCATCCATCGCACAGGGTCTTCAGTTCTGGATCTCGCCCATACAGCAGCGGGTCGTTATGATGGCTTTTGGGAATATGGGTTGAAGCCTTGGGACATTGCCGCTGGTTCGCTTTTAATTCAAGAAGCCGGAGGCATGATCGCGGATATTTCTGGCGATACCGATGTATTTAAATCGGGCAACTTGGTTGCAGGCAATCCAAAAGTATTTGAGAAAATACAACACATCTTGAAACACAGCTAGGGCCAACCAGATAGCTAAGCCTAATTAGCCCGCCCACCGAGTAACTCAAAACGTTTAAACCTGAATCGTGAGCACGCCCAGTAAAAGCAACCATACCCCAATGATGCAACAGTTTCTGAGCATCAAAGCGGAGCACCCTAATGTGTTGTTGTTTTATCGTATGGGCGACTTTTATGAGCTGTTTTACAAAGCTGCCGAACGCGCGTCGCGTTTATTGGACATTACTCTTACACATCGGGGTAAGTCTAATGGCGCGCCGATTCCAATGGCGGGCATTCCCTACCCCAGT
>CAZOIG010000257.1:0-1566 GCA_964579235.1 uncultured Gammaproteobacteria bacterium | reverse complement strand
GTTAGATGACGTATCTGCTAAGTCACCTTTTCATGGATGTGCAAAAAGTCGTTGCTGGTGAGACTCTCTTTTATGTTGCACGCAAGTTCACGCAAGAGAGTCGGCCCAACGACGGTCGGTTGATGGAAGTCGAACATTATTTGAATGACTTCTTCGGTAACGAGAAATTAAGCTAGGCCTGAGTTGCAATCAGTCTCTCTAAGAAAAAGCCGCTTATTATGAGCGGCTTTTTTGTTGCCCAATGTTGAACTTTACCGCTGTATGCAGAGTTTAAAACTTTAGCTTTCTGCGGAATAGCCAGTTTATGTGTGGCCTCTTTGTTACTTCGCCATTATCGGATGTTTTTGACGGTTCGTTCATTCTTCAGCGAAATAATGACAAGCCACCTTAAATGATCAACCACCGTTATGCTGAAGAAGCCGCAAGAATTCGCGGCAACACTTACGATCAGTTTGTTTGGCCTTAATTTTGACGCATTGATGACAATTATTGAGACATGGGGGTTAAATGGTAAGCAAAGTTGCTAAGACTATTCGTCTGGTTCTTGGGTTCCGTCATTCGAGCTATCGATGAAAGGAACAAAAGAAAAGTGATAGCCCGGCTCAAAGGTCACTCCAGTGCCCTAAAGCAATGCAAGTCACACAGTCGGAGACGAGCATCCCTTGTTGGGTCGAGGTGGTGAATCACCCCATATTTGCCGAGTACGCCAAGGGCGCTCAAAGCGTTGCCTCGTGTGTTTGTTCCTGAAAGCCAGATCAAGAACCGCAAGGAGAAGACGACATGATCGAACAGTTTCACTCGCGTATAGCCAAATTCAACCAAAGCGGTTTGCTGCCGCGTTCGACCAAAGCAAAACGAAATGAAGCATTGGAGAGGCGCCGGATGGCGCTGTCAGTTTTGACGTTGGTCAGTGCCCTTTATGTCGGGGCTGTTTTGACTGGCGACGGTGGGCTTCGGGTGGAGAGCATTAATCTTCAAAGGCTGTTTTAACTTTCTTGCTGAAAGATTAGAGCCGTTGTCGGTACCGAGCACGGTCAACATGGCTCGTTTATTCGCCATGCACCTAGAACGGTCTGGACAAAGGGGAGTGGGTGGCTGGGAGCATCAGATTCGATCCCGAGATGCATCATTTGAAGCTGATCGTGCTGCCATCGAAGCGACCAGATAATTAACAGTATAATTTAGAGGCCTAAGGTATCTTTGAAACAAACCGGTCGTTTGCAACTGTCGGCGCCACGACCGGCTGGCGGACATAACCATCACTCGTCACCAATCTTATTCCGGCATTCGACGATGTTGATCTTCAGCCGTTGTAAGCGCCTTTTCGTTTGCCAGAGCTATTACCTACTTCTGCGAAGATTGCGTTCCAGAAAGGCGCGTTACTCCAAAGCTCCACAACCTTGGTTGGGCACGGTTTTTGCCATGGTCCTTATGATCCAACTCTCTTTGAGAAATCAGCTGCGGGAAGCGGTATCGCTTTAGTTGTTTCGGTTCTTCAATCGAACGCTGTCTCAAAACGAAGGTGCGCTCGCGCGTATTTACAATCATTACTCACTTTGCAACGGA
>CAZOIG010000256.1:0-4308 GCA_964579235.1 uncultured Gammaproteobacteria bacterium | reverse complement strand
CTCTGAAACCATCTGTATAGAAAGGTAACGCTTTAGCTGAATTTGTATACCGCTCGCAAGTTGCCAATTAAATCAGCGGGTAAACCAGAAGCTTAACTATTCATTTGTCTTGCGTCAATCGTTTGCCAGCATCATAAGATGTGTTCTAATTTGTGGTCGAGCGGCATGTCGGCGTCTGAGAAATTACTGTTTACAAAGTCCCAATTGATTCGGTTCCAATACGCTTTAAGGTATCGTTCCTTATGCCCGGCATAGTCTAAATAGTAAGCATGCTCCCACAAATCAAGGGCCAAAATTGGACGGCAATTTATGTCAAGAGCGGGCGTCAGTGCTCCCGAGGTTTTGATTACTTTTAGGCTGCCACACGCATCTTGAATTAACCATATCCAGCCCGAGGTGAACTGTTGCATTGCAACGAATTCGAAGTGGTGGCAGAAGGATGAGAAGCTTGAAAACGATCGTTCTAGTGCTTGCAGCAGGTTGTGACTGATTTGAGAGGGTTGCTTAACTGAGTTCGGCCTCAAGCACTTCCAGAAGAATTGGTGGTTCCAAAGTTCTGCTGCGTTATAAAACGTGAGCCCCTCAGATGTGCGTACAATATCGATCAAAGATAAACCGTTGAAATCCGTGCATTCTATCAGCTGTATTAACTTCTTAGCATGGCCTAGCTGGTGGTTTATGTGGTGTAGTCGCAGGCTTTCCTCGGAGATAAACGGTTCAAGTTCATCGAATCGGTAAGGAAAGCGCTCAAACTCGTTACTGGCGACCGTTTGGCCCAGCCTCTTGTTAATCGCCTTATTCATCGGAATCTTGGCTTTCGCTATCAGTCGCGTGCTTGTTGCTCTTGCGAATGTCCGCGGTGAGGATGCGCTGCATCGCTTCTTTTTTGCTTATGTTCAAATCTGTTAGCTTTGATTCTTCGGCGTACACAAGGTAACCACCCATTTGATAACTCATGGGCAGGTAGATTGCGCGCAGCGGATCGTCTTGATCGCTCTGTAAATCGCTTTCATCTTGAGTGACGAATCCCATCACGTTTAGTCCTTCCTGAATCGACACCAACACCACGCGCTCTAGGTCTTCGTCCTTTTCTCCAGAGACAAAACTAACCATTTCGTTGATGTTGTCGTACACAACATTGGCAACGGGTATTCGCTGGAGAAGTCGTTTGAGTTGCTTGAGGAGAGTGCCTGCGACCCTGCCTCTGATCGCGAGTCCGATAATGTAGATCAGGCAGATCGCCGCAACGATCCCCATGCCGGGGAACTCAATAACATTGGGGACGAGAAATTTGATCGGTGGCGCTAAGATCGATTCGAGGCTCCTTAATAACCAAATCGTGATACTGATGGTGAGAAAGATTGGTAGCGCAAACAGTAAGCCTTGAGCGAAAACCGACGATTTTAGTGGGGATTTCATTGTAGGTTGAATTAGATGTTTAGGTCAGAGGGACAAAAGGCAGCTTGGTCTTTCAACCAAGCTGCCTTGTGGGTCGCCTTATGATGCGAGTAGTGCTCGCAACATCCATGCGTTTTCTTCTAGTTTGCCAATTCGCTCCGTGAGCAGATCGGCCGTCTTAACGTCGTCGTGTTTTTCGGCGACCTTGACAACCTCTCTCACCTTACGACTCAAGGTCTCGTTGTCGCGTACCAACTCTTCGATCATTTCAATCGAGTTGGTGTAGTCGATGTCACTATTGATATAAGACAGCTCACCCATAGCCTTTAAGCCCGCTGGAGCCTTAAAGCCCAGTGCGCGGATCCGCTCGGCTAACTCATCGATCGAGTCCGCCAAGTCTTGATACTGCTCCTCAGTAAGCTTGTGAACGCTGTAGAACATGGGGCCGACAATATTCCAATGAACGCCTTGCGTTTCAACATACAGCGAGTAGGTGTTTGCTAGCACTAGGCCAAGCTCTTCGGCCAGTTCTAGGCGGTCGTCCCGCTCAATGCCAGACATAGTCACTACTTCGGCTGCGTTTGCATTTAGATTTGGTGTTGTCATTTTGTGCTCCTTTAAATTTTCAGTTTGAGACCAATTAGTTTTGGGTCTCTTAGGTATCTCGATGTCAGTGAGATCGAGAACTAGCGGGCCAAAGACACTCTTCGTGACTCGCCCGCCAGGTTCTCGGGTCTCAGCGCCTTATGAGTCGACGTGCTCATCTAGGAATGAGTTTAGACGCTTCTCGGCTTCCTCTTTTGTGATGCCGTATTTCTCTTGAAGCTTACCAATCAAGGCCGTTGCCTCTCCCTCAGCTTGCATGATTTCGTCGTCGCTGAGTTTTCCAAACTCGGACTTCAGTTCGCCTTTAATTTGTTTCCAATTACCTTTTAGAAAATCTAAGTTCATGTGTTCCTCGTATTAAAGTTAAAAGAATAGGAAGATAAACTTCGTTATCTCCCCGCTCACCTGTGGTTAAGCAGGAATCGTGCCAACTTTCTTTATCCAATCAAAAAATAGTCTAAGTGTCTGATATTTATAGTTTTTTCTGAAAATGTATTTTCTTTTGGGCGGTTTCCAATCACTCAGATACATGTGTTTTGGGCAAATCCACCACCAATTTTTGTGGATTTAAACCAGGCTTGCATTTGCTGTGCCAAGAGTGAGCTGGCTTTGCGCGTTTCACTCTTGCTTAGCTTGATGTACGGTCAATTGCGGGAACGGGATGCCCCAATCATTCTCATTGCAAACGACAACGCAGGCTCGTTGAATACGACGCTGAATGTGTTGGTAATACTGCGCGGCTGACGAGTCGAACCATGCAAATATGTCGTAATTAAGTGAGCTGTTGCCGGCTGAACTGAAGTCAACGCTTACCGACTTAAGCGCGTCGTTGTAATCAGTTTTTTCGAGCGCGCTTCGCACCCCTTCGGTCAATGCCTTTTCAATTGTTTCGGGGTCCAGCGATTGTGTCGCGTAGTCGATTCCGAAGGAGATTTTTGCTCGAAATTTTTCAGTTCTTGTCAGGTTTGGGTAACCTTTTTGATAGAAGTCGGCGCTGGGTATTGTTCGGTGTACTGAATTAAGGTCGATCAGTTCCACCACTTCAATGCTTTGCGATACAACTTTTTCAGGCGTATTGTCGTCAGTCAGGACCCAATCACCTTCAGATGTCGGAAACCACTGTTCGTCATTACTGGGTCTCGAGAGTAAACCCAACATTTCTTTTAGAGGTAAACGAATTCCACCTTTAAGTTCTGGGTTAATGAGGCGCGAGTGCAGGTTTAGCGAACTCACTTTCATCGGTATCCCGTTATAGATGAGTCGTTCGTTCTCTCGTATGGCGCCAATATTAAACAAAATCCTAGCCTCTGCGACGAAACGCGGTAGTACGTTTTTCAAAGCTAGCGCGAGCCCAACGAAGATGATTGCCATGATTGCAAGCAACAGCAGATCCTGGCGCATGTACAGCACAGTCATCGTGCTTATCACTATAAGGATGACGGTCAGCAATCGATAACCATAGGCGGCCAATCGATAGTAGGTGCGATGACTTTTGTCGCGCTTCGCGCTGACCCTTTTGCGCACCAACCACAAAATAGTGCGCATAACTGCGAGCACAGCGAGTGCCGCCGCTAAAATGTAGACTATGGTAAGCCCTCGTCCTTCGACAAAGCTTGAGAGCCCCGACTGTACGATCTCAAGCCAAGGTCTGTTTTTTCCTTCAAGAGTATCGAGCTGATATTGCGCTAGACGAATCTCACGTTGTAAATCGTCAAGTCGATTTTGCCAGTCATCACGTTTTTGTTTGAGCTTGTCTTGAGTCGCTTGAGACTCGGGCAAAGGCAATAGCTTACTAATTGACTCTATAGCTCGGCGGGCGGCCGCACTGGCCTCTTGATTGTTGTCGATAATACCGCGCAAGTTCTCGATTTTTCGCGGTTTCTCCGTCAGACCTTTGATGTTTTCCAATAAGGGCTTGATGACCGTGATCAGCTCTTCTCGCCAATCAAATTCGCTTTCTTCAACACCGAAAACAGACAGGTCTACGTCTCCGATCGCGACCTGCTCAAACGTTTTCTCAAGTAGTTGAATCTCCTGATCGATCTCTCTTAGGCTATTTTCAATGCGTTCTTGGGTGAGTTCCGGTGCCGCGGCTAGCTCTTGCCGTAAGACGTTGCGCCGATCAATCTTTTCGGCGAGAGTCCGCTGAATACTTTGAAGCTGCGTTGCCGCTTCTTCGTATTGCGCCTTTGTTCGCGCGGAAGAATCATTGCTTAAAGCGTCTGTCGACTGAGCGAATGTTTGAGAAGCCGCAATGACGAACAATGCAGCCGAGATAAGGCCAACTATGGGTTTACGCATAAT
>CAZOIG010000255.1:0-3946 GCA_964579235.1 uncultured Gammaproteobacteria bacterium | reverse complement strand
GTCAAAAAGACCGCGTCTCCATCAGCTAGGGAGTACCTGCGAGCAAAATGCTCGCCTTGAGGCGTGCCCAAATCGGCGACTATAAAAAGTAAGTCCTCGTCAAAATTATGACGAACTTTACGTAATCGATTGAGTGCTTCTCCACCCACTGGTGAATAATTTTGATACGCCAAGACTAAGCTCGGCTTACCTTGTCCTATTACCGACAAATCGGTACCAATCGGTTTGCCACCAGATACAGTTAAATAGTAGCCACCGACAAAAAGTGCGGCTAAAACGAATATGACAATGGAGAAAGTTTTAAGCATAAGGGCTAGGTGGGTAGATGCGACAATGAGCTGGACTATAATTTAGCCAAAGGAATAGAGAGTGAATCAGCTGGTGTCATGCGGTTAGCCATTCGTTCTAAGTTGGCCGCTACACAAGCTCGCTGAACATCAAGCGTAAAGCAACCAACACAAGAAAGAATGCTGCGGCCCGATCAAATACTGACTTTGAAGAATCGTACACTTTTTTGGTGCGCGTATTCGACAACATCACTGCAACAATTGCGTACCAAGAAAAATCAATAATAAAAGCGATAATGGCGACCAAAGGAATCGTATTTGCCGGCGGAGCGCTCGGAACAAATGCCGCGAAGATCCCAGCAATCACCAAAGCTGTTTTAGGGTTGCTGACTTGTACCGTTAAGCCTTGAACAAAACTACGCCACGCGCCCCCACGATTGACTGACTCCTCATTTACCACAGCAATTGGATCATTAGCCCCGCGCCAAATCTTGCTCGCAATCCACAATAAATACAGGCCTCCAAGCAACTTTAGTACCCAATAGACCGTAGGCATGGTTTCGAGCACCGCGATTACACCCAAGCCAGCTAACACAGCAAAAATTGCAACACCCAACGCCGTGCCTACCGCTGTTGCTACGCCATCACTACGAGACCGAGACAAAGAGTTTTGGGCAACAACAAAGAAGCTGGGGCCCGGGCTCATCGCACCCGCCGCAAGCACCCCAGCGATCGCTAGTAAAAACGTATATTCCTGCATAAAAACCTCAATGACTATCTAATAGGCCATTACTCATTAAGTAAAACTTTAAACGACTATTGTAGTTTGCAACGCGCATGTAAGGATAGCCAGAACTGCTTATGGTAAACTTCGGTTTCAAACCCAGGGGGCGGCGCCGCTTTTAATTTTAAAACCAGTGCCTGAGATTAGCCTAGTGCTTAGACCCCATGAACCTGATCCGGTTAGCACCGGCGTAGGGATGGGGAATTGAGCGAAATCTATCGCCCACCCACCTCCGCAGCACCGGGTCTCAAGATATGAGAGACCACTAGTGAAACATCAAAAATCATCATCCGTAACGCGACTGCACACTCTGATTGTGAGTCTATTTGGGCTGCTGGTCGGCTCGAATGCCCAAGCGACTCCTTTAGAAGAAGTGGTAGTCACAGCCGAGTTAATTGAGAAAAGCGTACTGAAACTGCCCAATAGCGTCACTGTTATCAACAACGCGCAAATAGAGCAACGCGCCGCCCGACAACTCGAAGATCTTTTAAATCTAGCGCCAAACGTCAATTTTGCCAGCGGTGCGTCACGTGGTCGCTTTATACAGATTCGCGGCATTGGAGAACGCAGTGAATTTCAAGAGCCCATCATCAACTCTGTTGGGGTTTTACTGGATGGCATCGATCTAACCGGCATTGCGCTGGGCGCTACCAGTTTGGACTTACAGCAAATGGAAGTTTTGCGTGGCCCACAAGGTACTTTGCACGGAGCCAATGCACTCGCAGGGCTGATTAACTTGGTATCTAATCAACCGACCGAAGAATTTGAAGCAAAACTGAACTTTGCTGTAGAAGACTATAACGGGCTAGAGCTCGGCGGAGTAATCAGTGGCGCACTGTCCGAACGTACGGGTTATAGGTTGGCCGTACAACACTACGAGAGTGACGGCTTTACCGAAAATGTATTCTTGAATCGTGTTGACACCAATAATATCCAAGAAACCAGCGCACGTTTAAAACTTGTCTCTCAAGTCAACGAGCAACTCAAGTTAGACACCACCGTGTTTTATGCTGACATCGACAACGGCTATGATGCGTTCAGCCTCGACAACACGCGCCAGACGTACTCTGATCAACCAGGCCGAGACGCTCAACAAACCTTAGGCGCATCAGTAAAAGCAGTTTATGCATTAGACGAAGACAATCAGCTCGAGGCCATTCTCAGTTATGCAGATTCTGAACTGGTTTACAGTTTTGACGAAGATTGGAGCCATCCGGGAATTTGCAACAACACCGCATGCGATTCCTCGCTGTTTGGTTTCGATTGGTTTTATGAGTCGCAAGACAGTTATGTGCGCGACAACCAAAATACCGCCATTGATTTGCGCTGGCTTAATAGTGGGGAATCGCTCGACTGGGTTGCAGGAATCTACCATCGCGATCAAGGCATCGATTTAACCCGCGACTACACCTTCAATGAAGCTACGTTTTCTAGCCAGTTAGATACTTTAAACACAGCCGCCTATGGTCAAGTTAACTTGGTGGTGAACAACGAAGTAACCATAGTAGGTGGCTTGCGCTTAGAGCGACGCGAAAATCAGTATTCAGACAGCGTTGGTTTTAACACCAATCCAAGCGAAAGCCTTTGGGGCGGACGCTTAGCGCTCGAATATCAACCGAACGACCGGGACTTCATCTACGCTTTAGTGTCTCGTGGTTTTAAAGCAGGTGGTTTTAATCTAGATGAATCCATCGCGGAAGAGCTAAGAGAGTTTGATACCGAAACAATGCTCAACTATGAGGTAGGCTACAAGTCCTCTTTATTAGAAGACAGCCTCCAAGTGCAACTCTCAGTGTTCTACCAAGACCGTGACGCGATCCAGAGTAAGCAATCAATTGTTGCATCAATCAGCAACGGTGAAGTGGGCGGCAGCTGCCCCTGCAGCTTCACTGATTTTACCGATAATGCCAGCAGCGGTAACAACTACGGTGTTGAGCTTGAACTGAACTACTTGGCAAACGAACGTTGGTCCTTGTTCTTGTCTTTGGGTCTATTGGAAACCGAGTTTGACGACTTTTTGAGCTTTGAACATGTGCTAGCGGATCGCGATGCGGGAAAACCTTATGACTTGCAAGGCCGAGCTCAAGCACACGCACCCAGCTATCAGTTTATCGTAGGTGCAGATTGGCAGATTTCTGAACGGCTCAGTTTATTTACTTCAGTTGAGGGCAAAGACGAGTTCTTTTTCTCAGACCGACATGAAGAGCAATCAGATGCCTATGAAATGCTGAATATGGAATTACGTTATCAGGCTGATAATTGGTCGGTGGCTCTATTTGGTCGAAACCTTAACGATGAGCTGGTGAAAACCAGAGGCTTCGGTAGTTTTGGCAATGATCCACGAAAATTCTACGTTACCGAACCCTATAATCAATTTGCAGCACCGCGTGTTGTTGGCCTTCGTGCCAACCTCGAGTTCTAGCCCATTAAGCAATAGAGGAAAGCCATATGAATTTGTCAGTTGAGATAAGCATGTACCCTTTGCAAAACGACTACAAAGAGAAGATCAAAGCGTTTCTCAATGACATCAATGAGCACGCCAACGAAATTGAAATTCGTAGCTCGAATATGAGCACTCGTTTATTCGGGGAATACGAGGCTGTAACAAGCCTTCTGAATGCCGCGATGCAACGCTCTATGCAAGAGTTCGGGAAAATTGTATTTGTCGTTAAATACCTAGAGGGCGACGCCCGCGAGTTAAAGGGCTACTCATAAACTCATGCTTGCTGTCGAAATCCTACAACAAGTATCAATGATCGAATGGATCGCCGTGATCGCGGGCCTTGCCTATGTGGTGCTCGCCGCTCGCAGCAATATTTGGTGCTGGCCAGCGGCATTTGTGGGGACGGGCGCGTCTATCATCATGCTCTGGAAC
>CAZOIG010000254.1:0-7903 GCA_964579235.1 uncultured Gammaproteobacteria bacterium | reverse complement strand
GCCTGTCGGGCCAGGCAGAATGAGCTCTTGCAAATAGGTTTTGGCAAGGTTTTGAATGCTTTGAACGTCTAGGTTTGGCGCAATGTCACCTGCTTTTGTGGTGGTCATAAAGCGCGAGAGGTAGGCTGGTCCGCCAGCTTTGGGGCCGGTGCCTGATAAACCACTGCCGCCAAAGGGATTGGCGCCAACCACCGCACCGATCACATTCCGGTTGATATAAGTATTGCCCGCTGAGGTTTTCTTGAATACATAGTTAGCCACGGCTTCAATTCGACTGTGGACGCCAAGCGTAAGGCCAAAACCGGTCGCATTGATTTGCTCGATCACCTTCTGCAGTTGATTCCCCGCATAACGAACGACGTGCACAATTGGGCCAAACACTTCGCGCTCAAGAACCTTGATGTCGTCAATCTCTATAATTGTCGGTGCGAAGAAGTTGCCTTTGCTAGCCAAATCCTCAGGCAGGTCTAGGCGGTGAATTTTAGCGCCTATTGCGGCCATTTTTTGAAGGTGGCTTTCAAGGCCTTGTTTAGCGCGTTGGTCGATAATTGGGCCAACATCCGAGCTAAAGTGCTGCGTGTCACCAACGAAAACGGAATCACCTGCATCTTTGAGCATCTGCACAAGTTTGTCCGCAATCTCGTTTTGAACATAAAGTACGCGCAGGGCTGAACAGCGTTGCCCGGCGCTGTGAAATGAGGATCGAATGACGTCGTCAATCACTTGTTCGGGTAGGGCAGTCGAGTCGACAATCATACAGTTTTGTCCACCTGTCTCTGCTATTAATGGGATGCTCGCGCCTTCTCTAGACGCTAAGGCACGATGAATCAACTGCGCCGTTTGCGTTGAGCCTGTGAACGCTACGCCATCAACCCGAGGGTCACTTAAGACTTGTGCACCAATCGGCGCGCCTAAGCCCTGTAATAGCGCAATGGCGCTCGATGGGCAGCCCGACTGAATGAGCAGTTCGATTGCGCGAGTTGCCACGGTTGGTGTTTGCTCGGCGGGCTTGGCGATCACACAATTGCCGGCAGCAAGCGCCGCACTAATTTGGCCAATAAAAATCGCTAAGGGAAAGTTCCATGGGCTTACGCAAAAGACCGTGCCAAGCGGTGTGCCATTTATATATTCAGGCCTTTGCGATTGATTCGAATAGTAGCGACAGAAGTCCACAGCCTCGCGGACTTCATCAACGCAGTCGGCTAAAGTGCGACCTGCTTCGCGCGAGATTATGCCGATTAGCTCAGGTGTATGTGTTTCAAGCGCATCAGCCCACGCGCGTAAAATGGCCGCGCGACCGTCAGCACCAAACGCTTGCCAATGCTGGCGATAAGAGTGGCAGACAGCTAGCGCTTCTTCGACGGCTTCAGCGCTTGCGAAGGTTACGTCGCCTACCGTATCACCTAGGTCGTTGGGGTTACTGATGGCGTGTTGCTCGCCTGTTTGAGATTGACCGGCAACTAAGGTTTTCGCTTCAAACGAGGTTGCCCGCTGTGCTTTGATGGCACTGAGTAGATGGTCTAAGTCTGCTTGGCTATCTAGGTCGAAACCTTGCGAGTTTACCCTTGGGGGTACTTCGCTCGAGTAGATTTGATTGGGTAAGGGAATACTCGGATGCCGATAATGCGGTAGTTGTGCAATGTCGTCGATAACGTCTTTCACTAGTTCATCAAGCGGCGTGTCGTCGTCTAAAAAGCGGTTTACGAACGAACTATTAGCACCGTTTTCTAGAAGTCTTCGTACCAAGTAGGGCAGTAAGTCCTCGTGCCTCCCGATAGGGGCATAAATTCGAATGGCTTTATTGGCGTGCTCGGTTCTTTGTAACAAGTGGTGATAGAGCAAGTCGCCCATGCCGTGTAAGCGTTGGAACTCGAATTCTGAGCAATCGAGCATATCTGCTAACTGAATAAGAGCGGTCACGGTTTGTGCGTTGTGGGTTGCGAATTGTGGGTAGAGCAGTCCACTGTCGGCCTCCGACATCAAAATTTTCGCGCAGGCCATATAGCTGGCATCGGTATGGGCCTTGATGGTGAAGACCGGATAGTCTTTTAAGCCTTGCTCCTGAGCGTGTTTGATTTCTGCGTCCCAGTACGCACCTTTAACCAGCCGCACCATAAGTTTGCGCTCGTAAGTCTTAGCAATGCTCACCAGCCAATGAGCCACGTCTTTAGCGCGCTTTTGGTAGGCCTGTAAAACAAAGCCGAGCCCATCCCAGCCCTCAAGCTCTGGCGCTTGCGCGAGTCGTTCGAAAATATCCAAGGACATCTCAAGCCGCGCGGCTTCTTCTGCATCAATGCTCAAGCCAATCGAATGCTGTTTCGCCATAATGCAGAGATGCTTGATCTTGTTATACAAGTCCTCATTAACTGACTCGACCTGGGCAATTTCATAGCGTGGGTGCAAGGCTGAGAGTTTTACTGAAATGCCATCGGCGTCGGCAATTGAATCCGACGTGCGAGTAGCAGCGCTGCTCTCGCCAATTCGCTGCAAGGCTTCCATGTAGGCCTTGAAATAGCGCTCGGCGTCGTTATTGGTTCGGGCCGCTTCGCCCAACATGTCGTATGAGTAGCGAATGCGCGCTTTGGGCTGTGCCTTGCGGGCTTTATTGGCGTATTTGAATCCTTCTTCAATGTCGCGTCCCAGCACATATTGACCGCCCATAATGCGCATCGCCTGCATAACCGCAGAACGCACGATCGGTTCACTTAAAGTTGAGGTGAGCTCCTTTACCCAACTGGCTGGTTGTTCGGTGATCTCGTCGTCTAGGTGCACCATTTTGCCCGTTAGAATCATGCCCCAAGTCGCCGCATTAACGAAGATAGAGTTGGATTGTCCTGCGTGATCACGCCAATCGCCGCCGCTGATTTTTTCAGCGATGAGTCTGTCCATATTGCTGCTGTCAGGCACTCGCAGCAGTGCTTCAGCGAGGCACATGAGCGCAACGCCTTCCTTATTCGATAAGCCAAACTCCAATAGAAAGGAATCCAATAGGCTCTGATTATCCGTGTCGGCACGACAGTCTGAAACCAGGCTTTTGGCGAGGTCTATGGCCGCATGGCGTTGTTCAAGAGGCAAAGCTGGCGTGGCGATCATATTGGCAACAAAGCTGTGCTCATCTGCGAGCTTGCTGTCGACGATCTGTTGGCGGAGTTCACTTAACATGGCATAAGACCCAGTTGTGCAGGTGTTTGTCTAAACACGTAATAAAATAATCTGCTTATTATTTACCTAATAAAGTAAAATTAGTTTCCAAATATTGTATTTTTGCCAATTAAAATTCCACAAAAATCTATTTTTACAGCAGATTAATAATATGCCTAAGAACATTAAGCCCTTAGATAAAGTCGACCGTCAAATTTTGGCCGCCTTGCAAGCCGATGGGCGAATTTCAAATGTGGATCTCGCTGAGCGAGTACATCTAAGTCCGAGTCCCTGCCTCGCGCGGGTTAAACGGCTTGAGGATGACGGTTACATAAAAGGCTACCGAGCCGAGTTAAACCCCGATTTGCTTGGTTTTGGGACAGTCGCGTTCATTCAGGTGTCCTTACAAAGAACAACCGAGGATGTATTCACCGATTTTAAAAAAGAAGTGGCTCGGGCGCCCATTGTCGCCGAGTGCTTTATGGTCGCCGGTGGTTACGATTACTTAGTTAAGGTGCGTTTTGAGGACACCGAAGATTACCGTGCGGTTTTAGATCGCGTTGTTCGATTTCCTGGCGTAGCGCAAACTCACACCTACATGGTGATCGAAGAAGTTAAATCAGATAATCGCGTGCCTATTGCAGGCTAGGTTTACAGTTTAAGGAGAGTCTAAAGATCAACTCTCATTCGAGAGCATGGGTTTTTTGATAAACTGTGTGCATTACGAACGCTTTTTAGAGAGCGCATCAACGTTGATGTGCTGACTATTATCATGCAAACACAAAAACAAATTGCGCAGCAATTGCCTGCGCATCTACGCGCTTTTGTCGCAGTTCAAGACTATTCAATTTACACCGATCGTGATCAAGCGGTTTGGCGTTTTTTACTTAAGGGACTCGGGCACAACCTGAGTGTTTCTGCTCATCCTGTGTACGCCAAAGGCTTGAGCTGCGCGGGCATCAGTACAGAGCGAATTCCACGGATCGAGGAAATCAACGACGCTTTATCCGCGATGGATTGGCGCGCGGTGACGGTCGATGGCTTTTTGCCACCCGCTGTCTTTATGGAGTTTCAAGCCTTACGTGTTTTGCCGATCGCCGTTGATATGCGCTCCTTTGCGCAAATGTTATACACGCCAGCACCAGACATCGTGCATGAGTCGGCTGGCCACGCACCGTTTATTGTGGATGTGGACTATGCAGAGTTCCTTCAACGCTTCGGCGAGTTGGGCATGCGAGCGATCGCCACTAAACAGGATATGGACGCCTACCTTGCGGTTCGTCGCTTATCGGTTATTAAGCAGTTGGCGGATGCTACTGATCAGCAAATCGCTGACGCAGAGCGAGCGGTCGAAGAGGCATCATCCGCTATTACGGAGCTTTCAGAGGCGGCCTTGCTGGCTCGATTGCATTGGTGGACGGTTGAGTACGGCCTAGTTGGCGATGTTGATAACTATCACATTTTTGGAGCTGGCTTGTTATCGTCGTTAGGCGAAAGCACTAATTGTTTAGACGATCAAAAAGTGCTTAAGAAACCGCTGACTGTTGATGTGATTAATCAAGCCTACGATATAACCACCGAACAGCCGGTTCTGTTCGTAACGCAAAATTGCCGACACCTCACTCAGGTATTAGAAGAATTTGGTCGGCAGATGTGTGTTAGCAAAGGCGGCGCAAGCTCACTGCGAACGGCCATTAATGCCGCCACGGTGAACACGGCTCAACTCAACTCTGGTTTGCAAGTATCCGGCGTGTACACCGATATTTTGGCTGATGCAGTGGACAACCCTATCTTCATCAAAACCACTGGGCCAACGCAGTTAGCTTTTGAAGGTAAAGAATTGCCAAGTCAAGGCGTGGCGCATCATCCACACGGTTTCAGTAGCCCGATTGGTCGGCTGATTAACATGGAGCGATGTTTAAGCGAGTACACCATCGACGAACTTGCCAAACACGGTATTGCGATAGATCAGCGTGTCGTTCTGCACTTTCTCAGCGGTATAGTGGTTGATGGAACCTTAACCCAAGTGCTTAGACGTAAACAGCGCAATCTCATTTTCACCTTCGCTGAGTGCAGCATTATTGATCAACACGGCTCTGTCTTGTACGACCCCGAATGGGGCACTTGCGACATGGCGGTAGGAGACTCGGTGGTCTCAGTATTTGGCGGTGCAGCAGACTTAAGCGCCTATGGCGCTGAAACATTATTTGGCGAGATCATCAGCGTTGATAGTCAGCCTAACCCAGTGGACCCTGAGGTGGCCAAGCTCTATGCCGAGATCCGTAGTGTGCGTGAGGCGGGAGATGTGAGCCCACAACAAGTGAGTGATATAGCCAAGCAAGCAATGGAATTGGTACCTTTTGAGTGGTTGGTTTATTACGAGTT
Organism: uncultured Gammaproteobacteria bacterium; assembly: GCA_964579235.1. Classification (GTDB taxonomy): domain Bacteria; phylum Pseudomonadota; class Gammaproteobacteria; order Arenicellales; family Arenicellaceae; genus Arenicella. Next base: position 2,377 of record CAZOIG010000254.1, on the reverse strand, counting down.
GCTAGAGCTGGATGCGGATAACCAAACGATCAAGTCGCAATTGCTCGCTTGCCAAGAAAAAGCAAAATCTGAACAAGACTCATCGACACTGAGCCTGATTGCTCAAGCTTTTGTTGACCTGAACTCCAGCCAGTAGTGTTTATTATTGACTCACTGGCGGATCTTAGAGGTTTGTGTCAGTATTTCCAGCCATGGAGCTGTGTGATGCGGTCTCTGGACAGAGTATCAACTTAGGAGTGCATATGAAATTCAGCCTTATCAAAATCGCGGCTATAGTGTCGCTCACTTTAGTGTTGGCTTCTTGTTCTACTTTTTCTGATTACAACGGCCGTCGAGGCGCTTCTAGTAGCCTAGTTGACTTCCTTTACCCGAATGGAGAAAAACCATCAGAAGTTCAAGCCACAAAGCCCCGACTTGAACTACCGATTAAGGTAGGTTTAGCGTTTGTGCCCTCAAAAATTAATAGCCGCTCGGCTTTGCACGCAACAAAGAAAACAGAGTTGCTAGAGTCAGTAAGAGCACGCTTCCTTGAGTTGGAGTATGTCGATGATATTACCATTGTGCCGGAAATCTACATGGCTCGAAGCAAAGGTTTTAGCGGCTTGAATCAAGTTGCTCGCCTTTATGATTTGGATGTCATTGCCCTCGTTTCTTACGACCAGGTTTCGGTTACAGCTGAACGAAACAGTTCACTTTTATACTGGACCATAGTTGGTGCTTACGTCATTAAGGGTAATCAAAACATGGCGTCGACGTTTGTTGATACGGCAGTGTTTGATGTTCGATCGCAGAAGTTGTTGCTGCGTGCGCCTGGTGTTAGTGAAATTGAGAAATCTTCAACCCTTGTTGAAGTAGATACAGTCCACAGAGAAATCAGTCAGCGAGGATTTGAAGTGGCCATGGAAGACATGACTAGTAACCTTGAAGTAGAACTTGACCGTTTCAAAGAGCGAATTTCAGAAACTGATCAAGTTGAGATTGCGCATCGAGAAGGCTACGGCGGAGGGGGTGCTATGGGAAACTCTTTTTGGCTTCTTTTACTACTCTTGGCTGGTTTGCGATTTCGCGAACGAAAAATGCCGCCCCTCTAAACGAAAGTAGACAATGCAAGAGTTTAAGGTTGACTTGAGTCGCCTAGTTTTTTTCGCTCTCGCGTTATTGGGTCTATTTTTCTATACAGAGTATTTGGAGTTCAGTCGTAGACTTATTTTGTCCGGTCAAATTTGGCGCCTTTGGACAGCTCATTTCGTTCATGTGAGTATTCAGCATCTTTTGATCAACGCGAGTGCGTTCGCGATCCTTTACTCGCTTCTCTTTTCGAAGTACAAGATCACTGTATTGCTTGCTGTCGGCTTCGTTTCGAGCCTGTTGATTAGTCTTGCTTTGCTTTCGTTTACACCCTATGTGGAGTGGTACAACGGCTTGTCAGGCTTGCTGCATTGTCTAGCCGTCCTCTACTCGTTGAGATCATTTACTGTCTCTAAAAGCTGGGTTTATCTTGGCTTTGCGGGTCTGATCTCGCTGAAGGTGATAGTAGAGGCTTTTGCTTCTAGTAGTGAAAACGTCAACCAACATCTTGGAATGATCGTTATCGTAGAGGCTCATCTTCTTGGTGTGCTTGTTGGTTTGTCGCTTTGCGCTATCCTTGCATGCATGCCCCAAAGATTTTTTGCGCTACGCACCTCTTCTAATGCGTAGCTTTCGCTCAAAGGTAGTAATCAGGGCGCTAGCGGCTTATACGATATAGCGAACCGGTAGGTCCATCCGTAAGTACATAGATTGCGCCGTCCGCGGCTACCCGTACATCACGAACTCGTGCGGCAATTTCAGGGATGATGGATTCTTCAGTCGTGACTTTGCCGTTTTCTATTTCGAGTCTAACGACCTCTTGGTCGACCAGCGCGCCAAGCAGCAGGTCACCTTCCCACTCAGGGAACATCTCTCCGCGATACACCGCTAAGCCCGACGGTGCAATACTCGGCGTCCAACCGTGAATACCGTCTACCATGCCCGCGACACTTTGATGCGGTGACACCAGCGCGCCAGAGTAGTTGATGCCATAGGTGGCTACGGGCCAGCCGTAGTTTTCGCCAGCTTCGATAATGTTCACTTCATCGCCGCCCTTAGGGCCGTGCTCATGTTGAAAAATCATTCCGCTTACTGGGTCTACTGCTAGGCCTTGTGGGTTGCGGTGGCCGAAGGAGTAAACCAGTCTGGCGCCTTCATTTTTGCCAGATTCGTTACTGGCAAAAGGGTTGTCGGCAGGTACATCGCCATCTCGGGTAAAGCGCACTACTTTGCCCATATGGTTGTTCTTGTCTTGTGCCTTGTCGCGATACTGAAACCCGTCACCAGTGGTGAGCAGTAAGGTGGCGTC
>CAZOIG010000253.1:0-1652 GCA_964579235.1 uncultured Gammaproteobacteria bacterium | reverse complement strand
TCGATCAAGATCGTCTGGCGCTGCCAAAAATACCAGCGTAAATCGACCCTTTGGATAGTCTTTGCGGCTGCGTTCGACTAAACCAAGGTGAGTGCAAAAAAATTCGAGACTGGCGTCTAGGTCGCTAACTCGAATCATAGTGTGTAAAAACTGCATTACTTAACTCCTGCTTGTTTCGCTTAGCCATTTCGCTACATCGAGTGCGAAATAGGTGAGCACGGCGTCTGCGCCCGCGCGCTTAAAGCTTAATAGTGCTTCTAATACCACGTCTTTTTCATTCAACCAGCCGTTTAGGGCGGCGGCTTTAAGCATCGCGTATTCGCCGCTAACTTGATAAACGAAGGTTGGCATGGCGTACTCGTCCTTGACTCGTCGAACAATGTCCAAATAAGGCATACCCGGTTTGACCATGACATAGTCAGCGCCCTCGTCAATATCTAGTTTCACTTCATGCAATGCTTCATCGCTGTTGGCTGGGTCCATTTGGTAGGAATATTTATCTCCGCCAGCCAAATTAGCAGCTGAGCCAACTGCGTCTCTGAACGGCCCATAAAATGCAGAAGCATATTTGGCTGAATACGCCAGGATTTGGGTATTCACAAATTGTTGTTGTTCCAGCTGTTGTCGAATCTTAGCGATTCGACCATCCATCATATCCGATGGAGCCACTATGTCGGCGCCAGCCTGAGCATGCGACAAAGCCTGTTTCACTAACACTTCTGTGGTGGTGTCGTTAATCACGTAACCATTGTCGTCAATGATTCCGTCTTGCCCATGTGTGGTAAACGGGTCGAGCGCGACATCGGTGATGACGCCTAATTCTGGTACAGCTTGTTTTATGGCACGCACGGTTCGTTGTGCTAAGCCATCAGGATTATAGGCTTCCTCTGCCAACAGCGACTTTCGCTCTTCGCAGACAACGGGAAATAAAGCCACCGCTGGAATTCCTAAAGCATCAGCTTGTTTGCACGTTTCTACAATCAAATCGATGCTCATCCGTTCCACACCAGGCATCGATTCAACCACCTCTTTGGTCGCTTCGCCTTCGAAGACGAACATCGGTAAGATCAGGTCGTTAACACTGAGTTGGTTTTCGCGAACCAATGCGCGCGTAAAGCTTGCCGAACGAGTGCGTCTAAGGCGTGAGTCAGGAAATCGTCTGTTCATTGGTGGATCTTGTGGGTATCGATGGGCAGTGCCTTAGTATAATCAATCAATCGTTTTCAGACATGATTTCTCGGATCATTCGGCGACCACCAACGCGCGGCATCTGATCAAGAATGTAGTCGGCCCGCTCATTTAGATAGCTCGACGGATTTCCAGGATTCGAACGAGATGGCGTTGGCAGGCTAGCGGCGATTAAAGCAGATTGTCGGGGCGACAACTGATCTGCATTTAGTCCGAAATAGTGCTGGCTAGCGGCCTGCACACCGAAAACGGATTTACCAAACTGAGCATAATTAACGTATAACTCAAGGATTCTTTCTTTGCCGAGGATGAGCTCCATCCAGAGGCTTAGCCAAGCTTCAACGCCTTTACGCCAAAGGCTTCTACTTGGGGTCAAAAACATATTCTTAACAGTTTGCTGAGTAATTGTACTCGCGCCGCGCGATATGCCTTTGTTTCGCTCAGACAACACTAGGGCAATTTGT
>CAZOIG010000252.1:0-5147 GCA_964579235.1 uncultured Gammaproteobacteria bacterium | reverse complement strand
CCGTCGCTTGGTGTTACAGGATCAAATATAACGTAATTAACGCCAGTTCCTGGGTCGGTATCTAGCCCCAATTCATAGGTGAACTGGTTCAAAGTCGCCGCAGGAAAACTATCCCCTGCACTCGCCGTGTCTACATTGATGGCCCAGTCGAAATTCCAAGCTTGGTTCGGTCCTGCGTTTATTTCGCTCGCAGAGTAACTATAGCTGCCGTCGCCATTATCATTGGTGGTGCCAACGCGAGGCAGCTTTGCGCGGAGGCCTAACTCGACAGCGCCACGTCGATCAGTGGTGAAATTCCCGTTGGCATTGCCTGAGCCAAAGATGGCATCTGGTGTGATGTCTTGACTAAAGGTGACGGTGGCTTGAGCGGGAAGTACAAACGCTAAACTACTGATAAGCAACAAAGCGTAGCTTGTTTTAGCGGACATTTTGGCGGAAATCATACGTTTTACCCTACTGTTTTGAATTGATTGGCCGTTCACCATATCACGGAAATAGCAATGTTTAGTTACAACTGCCTAGTTTTTGTCTGATCGCTCTGTTTTTTTTCAAGGAAAATGCACTGAGATCAAGCGAGGGTAAAAAGCTAACGCGCTCGCTTTTCAGTAGAAAAATCCGATCAGTCGACTATAACTTCAAATCTTGCAAGGCCTTTGAGCAGGCTTGCTGGGGATATGCCGAGGGCCTTTCGGTAGCTGTTGGTCAAATGCGCGGCATCACAGAAACCACTGTTGTGGGCCGACGCGGTAATGCTATTCGTGGTTTGTACATCGCGCATGAAGTATGACAATTGTGACCACAGTTTGTACCGCTGATAGGCAAGTCCGGTAGATTGCTTGAATACATGATTTAGGCGCGAAGCTGATAGGCATACATGCTCTGCTAATTCAGCTTGTTTGGCATCGAAATACGCCGCATTGTTCATCAATGCCAAACATTGGTTTATTCGCGGATCAAAATGTTCTAGTTGGTAAGACGATTGCTTAATCCCCAAAATGCGCTCTAGGTCGAAGTCAAAAATAGCATTTTGTGTCGCAAAACTGCGCATCGAGGGTTTCACAAGATCTACCGCGATAGCGTTAGTTTGTAGATAAAGTGATCTAAGCAGGTGTGTTTCTGGTGCGTCGACTTCTGTGTAAATAGATGCAATTCGTTCACCCTGTGGGTCAAGCCGATGCCTGACACCTGCATCGATTAGGGCGCTGTGGCAGTCGAACGTCACCCCATCCTCAAGCTCTATAGCTAGCCTGCCGGACAAGCCGATGAGCAACACCATTGCTCCATGCTGATGCATATCGGTTCTACCCAGTTGGCCAATGTAGGTGGATCTTTGCTTTCTTATTACTAGGCTGGCTGTTTGCGACATAGCCTGATCTTACAAGATTTATTCCGTCTATTTGGCTAAGATTCTAGTCACACCATAACTAACCCGTTTACCGCCAATGGACGCACCAGCAACACTTCTTCAATTTTCGCCCGCGACACTTAACGAGGTAGGCCTATCCTGGCTGCTAGTTACCGCCGCTGGCGTGATGCTGTTCTCACTGTTTGAAGCATGGCTGGCTACCCTGATCATCTATGGCAAAGTTGGCTTTTTACGCAAAATATTTCGCGTACCTCACAACCTGATTCGCTCGCACGTCGATTACTTGATCATGACGGTACTGCTCTGCGTAAGCTACTTTCTATGTTTGCATTTGTCGATTGAACTGCCTGCTTGGTTGATCATCACCCTATGCTTTGGCGTGGTTTACAACCCGTTTGGATTCTTTGTTAAAGCGATTAACCCTGAAGCAGGCAATGCCGACACCGTGTTTGGTCGAGTTATGGTGTGCTTGAGTTTTGTACCCACAACGGTCGGTTTTGGCTATGTGATGGTCGCGGTCATCAACGCATTAGTGAGTGGCTGAGTTCACTGTTGCAGCACACGCTGACACTCCTCGTTAGCGCCAAGACGCTGCTCTAATTGTACACATAGTGTATTGGCTTCTTGCTCGCGCTTAGCCTGCATAAGCAGATGCACCAGTCTGATGCTCGCATTGGGGTCGAACGGTTGTTGCTCTAATACACGGCGGTACCACCGCTCAGCCTTTTGGAGATCGCCCGTTAGGCCATGCAGGTCACCGACTAGAATGCCAACATCTGCTTGCCAAAGTCCAACTCTCTGAGGTTCTTGCTCGTAGGTGCGCCCCATAGCCGCGTAAGCTTGTTCAAAGCGTTTGATCGCTTGAGCTTGCTCGCCGCGAATTTGATGTATTTCTCCAAGGTTGAGAAGCGAGGCCCACGCGTTTTTATCAATTTTTATAGCTTGCAAATAGGTCTGCTCAGCGCGATCCAATTCACCTTGCGCTGCATAACTCAGCCCTAAGGCTTTAAGCACGTCTGGGTTGTTTGGCGATAAGCGTGCGGCGCGTTCGGCCAAGGATACGGCTTTAGACAGTGTGGCTTGAGCGTCGGCGGTTTCGGTTAGGCCGGTAGCCAGTGCTTTTGTAATACTCGGGGACTCAGAGCTCGTTTCGCTCCATCGAATGACGCGTTGGACTAGCGCATTGGCGAGACCCGCATGAGCTTGCGCGTCGGCGTTGTCACTGGCGATTATGCGCTCATAGAGGGCAATGGCTGATTCATTATCTGCGCGGTTAAACTGGCTGTAGAGGTCGTCCGCTCTTTGCGTGGTTTGTTGGTTCTCAGAGTTCGGCTGCAGTGTTGTTTTGGTGCTTTGATTGCTGATTTGCCAAGTTACTAACAGCAAACAAGTAACTAAAGCCAATGCGATTAATAGCGGGGTAGAGCGGGGCGCAGCTTTAAATTGATTTGCCTGCTCCACCGAAACCAATAATCGATAGCCTCTTTTTGGAATTGTTTCGATATACGCAGGCGCCGACGCAGAGTCGCCAAGAGCGTTACGCAGTTTGGACACTGTTCGAGGTAGTGAATCTTCGCCAACAATTTGTTTGGGCCAAAGTGCAGCTTCGATATCCGTTCGAGTGAACACGTGCTTAGGCTTGCTTGCCAGCAGTAACAAAAGCCCCATTACTTTAGGCTCGACGCTTTTTGTTTCGCCTGGTCTATGTAATCGATTTGTGTCGGGATCGACTTGCCACGCTCCGAGCGTAAATCGAGAAGTCTTATCTTGAGAAATAGTTGACGAATTCATAGAGAAATATGTAAAGAACTCAATAAAATGGTGTTGGTCAGGTTTTCGTCAGGAAAATGGGAGGTCTTCATCATGGATTCGCTCAGGCCTAATAGGCACAGTTGCCTCAGGAACAAAGCGCGACGCGTTGAGTTTAACTCAAGAATCGAAACGATAGAGGCGACAACATGATTTTACTGAAAACACTCGAACCAAAAAACATACTTAAATCGGCGGTTTTAGCTCTTGGCTTATGCTTTCTGGCTAATGCACAAGCTATGAGCTCAGAAAGCAACGAGAAGTGGGCGGAGCTCTACACGGCCGACCAAATAAGGGCCGATTTTGAGCAATTGTTGAGAGGCTTGCAAAGCGGCCACCCAAACTTGTACGTGCATCGATCTGAAAAGGACTACCTTGGCCTGTATGAATCAATGCTCAGTGAGTTTGATGAGACGATGTCTCTCTTTGATATTCAAATTGCATTTCAACGCTTCGCCGCTTACGGCAACGTCGCGCACGCAAAAATTGACTTCCCTGAAGAGGTCTACGAGCAATTTAGAGAAAACGGCGGCCGTGTCTTTCCTCTGTATATACGAATTGTGGAAGGGCGAGCTTTTGTCGCCGAGAGCTATTCTGGCAACTCTGAGGTGTTTATCGGCGATGAAATCATCGCTATTGAGGGCAAACCGACGGACTATTGGTTAAGGCTTACCGCTCAGCATATTTCGGCCGACACCGATTACATTGCACACTCCCTATTGGAGTTCTGGTTCTCTAAGTACCTTTGGTTAGAGATGGGCGAAAAAGCGGTGTTTAACATTGAATTGAAAACGGGCTCTAATGAGCCTCGTGCTCTCAGTATCAACGCAAAAACTCGTTCAGAGATACAGATATTAGCGGAGCAACAAGAGCAAAGTTTTGCGCTTGACTCTAATGCGAGAGAGGGCCGAATGCTGACTAATGAGATAGCGTATTTGCGCCCTGGGCCATTCTATAACGTCGAGAACCCAGCTCAAATATGGAATGCATCGGCGTTCAAAGAATTCGTCGATCAGCAGTTTAGTGAGTTTATGGCGCAGGACGCGCAGGCATTGATCATCGATTTGCGTGCCAACCCGGGTGGCGATAATTCGTTTAGCGATCACCTGCTAGCATGGTTCGCTGATGAACCTTTTCGTTTTTCGTCCAAGTTTTGGATTAAGTCCAGTGACGAAGCCGCTGCTGCGAATCAAAAGCGCATAGATTCGAGAGGCGGCGTCTCTGAGATATCAAATTTGTTTGCCGAACAGTATGCGGCGACCCCGCGTGGAGAGGTTTTTGAGTTTGATATTCCTTTGGCTTACCCAAAAGCGGGCGAACGATTTGAAGGAAAAGTTTATATTCTGATCAACCGTCATAGTTACTCAAACGCCGTTACGGTCGCGGCAATGGTTCAAGATTATGGTTTTGGGGTGATCGCCGGTGAGAAAACATCCGACATGGCGACGACCTATGGCGCGATGGAAACTTTTACACTAGAGCAAACGGGTATCGTTGTGAGCTTTCCCAAAGCCCATATCATTCGGCCTTCAGGGGATACGAAGTCGGACGGCGTGACGCCTGACATCATCATTCCATCACCTGTAGTGCCACAGCAAAATGATGTGGTTCTAGAACGCTTACTCGAGAAAATTGGTATTAGCCAGTAAAAATTTGTGAGTAAGAACATCCGCTGACCATTCTCGAATGGTCAGCGGATGTTGCCGTTTAAGCTTACCGAGCGTGTTCGCAGCGGTGCAGCTCAAACAAACACTCCGATATCTCTGGCTTAGTCAGTATTTCCTGATCACAGAATGTATTCGTTTTGCGAATGAACGGCAGAATTGTCGACTCCGAGTAAGCGCAGTCGGAGTGTATTGGGTCACGTTGTCGATGTTTCTCGGTGTGCTCGATCGGGTGTCCCGCACCCAACTCCACTTTTTGCATAATCTTTGAGAAAGCCTGCTGCCACGCCGAGAGTCCACCAAAGCGT
>CAZOIG010000251.1:0-1798 GCA_964579235.1 uncultured Gammaproteobacteria bacterium | reverse complement strand
CCATCAATATCGTTGACCCCGTGATGTTAACTTGGGACACCAACCATACCGGCCTTGCTGATATTACGCTGACCCTCGACTGCCCCACAACCATCACCACCGAGTCCGGCAGTGAAACAAGCCGCACCTCAGCCGAACGTACCTACGCCATTATTGACGAGGGCTCCACCGAGATCTACTTCAGCCAGATATTCGCCTCGCCTGAGCTTAAGCTCATCGGTTCCGGTGCAGTTTGCGAAGGAAGCGTTGAACTCAAGCGCACAGGCGCAGAAGGACAAATAGATCCGCTTTTAGCAGGGGGATCGATCAAAGCCTATCAAACCGCAAAGCGATTATTCACGGTTACCATGCCCTAATTTTTCACTCTCTCCTATAAATCACACCACACAGCTACTCAAGGTAACACTTTTCAATGTGTTACCTTGAGTAATTCTCCCTTTAGTTACAAGCAAATAGCCCACTTATAACAAAACCGCATCTAAACGCCCACTTTATAGCCAAACACTCTAAATTTTGAACGCCTTTTTGAGTCTATTGGTTTGATTGACCATCAAACCAGTGTTACACTACGTAACGTAAAGTAACACTTTGCACGAAAAGCTGTCACAAGCAGTGATTCGGTATCAACCACCAACATTTAAAAGGTAAACAAACATGAACAAATTTGTAGGCTTATTACTTCTTGCTGCCTCTGGTTCTGTGTTCGCCGGTGACGTTGATGCCCAAGGCCTACCGCTTACAAACGACGTTAACCCTGTCGTTATGGCTGTAGATACAGGCGTAAACTCAAGCCGATTAGACATAGATCAAGACGCAATCATTAATCGTTACAACTCATTAGTAAATGAGCTAGATAAAGAAATTACACAAGATTTGGAATCTAGACTGGAAAAAGAAATTTCCATGATGATTGAATTGGACCGACAATACCGAGACCGAATTCTTCGTCTCTCAAGTCCTACCTACGTGATACTATAAATGTGTGCCCAGATCGCTCTCTCAACCAAGCATTCCCTAATGCCTACTGAGATACAGCGACAAAGGGCACCACTGATTTTTCACATCTCATAGGCTGATTTAGCCTTCTTTCCTTCTATTTATTTTTTAAGCATTGCTCAAAGCTCGCTAAAATACTCAGTAAATAGTCGCTATAGGATTGAATACCAGCATCGACCGCGAGCAAGTCAACCGCTACAGGAAGTAACCCCAACTTTTGACCATAAGCAGAGGCTTTATCGATTTCCGCTTGGTCAGCTAGGATACAACGCGCATCTTTTGACTGTTTTTTCAAAGCAACGAGCTGACGCACGGCCACCTGCTGGTCGGGTACCATAGTAATTGATGCAACTTGATGTAGCTCATAGTGTTCGACAAATCGTGAATAGCCGTGGTGATAGACCACAAAGGGGATGCCCTTTAATGGCGAGAGCTGCGCACGATTGTGCGAATCGAGGCGTTTCATTTCGGTAACAAAACTGGTCAGTTTGTCATCTAGTGCACGAGCATCAAGACCCACTGCTTTTAATTCCCCGACCAGCTGCTTGGCGATGGTTATGCCGTTTTCTGGCGTTAGCCAAATATGAAAATCCGTATTGTAATCAACCGGAGTTGCAGAATACCCATGATCATGATGATCGTGATCACCACCTTGCATTAATTGAAGCGACCTTTTGGACTTTTTTGACGCCTGTAACAAGCCACCTTCTAGACCCGGCCCAACCCAAACAAACAAGTCTGCGTCAGCTATCTTTTTAATTTGAGAGATCTTTAGGTTGAAATCATGGGCAGAAGCCCCTGC
>CAZOIG010000250.1:0-10934 GCA_964579235.1 uncultured Gammaproteobacteria bacterium | reverse complement strand
CCAACAAATATTTGAGGCTGGTAAAAGGGTTCAAATATCGGCTGAAACGCTTCAACGTGCTTTTTGCAGCCTGACTATTTTTATCCGACTGAATGACTACACAGGCTAACTCAAAGTGTTGATCGAGTTGATCAACGAGATAGTCTTGATACGGCCCAGGGCAAACCATTGCCAGCACTCTAATTGATTTAGCTTGCATAACTGCCCCCATCATTATCTTCATCAAAAACGGAACCGAATTTTAGCGTTCTATCGCACTTCCTCGTCGGCTTCAGTCTATTAAAAAGATAAAAAATCCAAGCTTTAAGATGAATCGGATTCAGTTTCAACAATTGCCTAAAATAGAGATCACTTCCCTCGGTATTTCTAGGCATCAAGCAACGTGCAACAAAGTAACAAAAAGCAATCCGCTCAGCTTTTGAGTCAAGAGGGGCATGCTGCACGAGCAGCTCTTTTTCTCGTAATTGAGAACTCAAATCGTCAGCTCGCCTCAACAGGCCCTCTGTATCCAGACCCTTTTTGCCTAGATCTCTCATTTCAACAATGAGTCGTTTGTATTCATCTTGTTGCGGCTTAAATCTTGCGCTGAGCCCAGATATAGAGAAAACGCCAATGCTTAACTCTTCATCAAGATTAACCAGCTCACCCACATTGAGCATTCTCAGCCACAAATCGCAATCCTGTGCGAGATAGAATTCGGACCTATAACCACCAACCTGCTGATAGACATCGCGACGAAACATGACCGAAGCATGCATCGGAGATGTAAACCCTGCAGAATCAGCGTTCTTCAAGCTTTGGCGAAGTGCCTCAGTCTTATATTCAGTACTGTATAAGTAATAGCCTTCGTCTGTATAAAATCCAAAATTAGACGATACCAACACGATTTTGCCTGAACGAGAAAACTCTCTTGCCTGTTTAGCGAGTCGATTTGGCAACATGAGGTCTCCCACATCCAACCTTGCAATCAAAGGATGGCTGGCCCTTTCACACCCTTTGAGCAATCCCCCTGTCAAACCCGTTCTAGGGATTGGCAGGTAAACAATTCGAGCATCATTGAATTTCGCAAGCCGCTCCTCAACCCCCGTGGGATCTCCGTCTCCCACCACAATTATTTCCAGCTCAATGTCGGTTTGACTCAGCACACTCTTAATAGAGAGCGTCAGCGCTTGCGAATCCCTATGGATTGCTAAGACAACGCTAACGGCGGCGACAGAAGTAGAATTCATGAAAGCAGCTTATCAGTAAATAGGTCCAGATACTAAGTGCACTATTTGCCGAGAAGCGTAATGAGTTGCGCCGCTCGGCGGCTCCCAAGCAGAGTTTCCAGAGACTTAAAAAGTTGATGCTGCCAACGTCGTCCGCCCATAGCCTCAACCGAGAGCTCGAACAGTTTTTGGTATTCTGCATGCAACTCTTGCAGTGCGCATTGACGTGCTAACAAAAACACCGATCGACCGAACTCATCCCAGTAATTTTCTGTGATCTGGGGCTCAAACCCCGCCTCTTGGTAGGCTCTGGCGCTCAAAAAGATTGACTGCCTTGCTGATGCTCGACTTTTTAGTTTTGCTGGGTCGGTGGCACCTGCGGAACTTAAATGGTTGCCATGAAATAATCGAACGGCACACGGTGTATTCGCAAAACACACTTGCCCCCCTTTGCTCGCAAGCCTAGCGTCGTACTCGTAGTCTTCTTCATTAAGGAGGTTTTTCCAAGGACCGATCGAAGAAATTGCGCTGGTTCGATAGAGCGGCGTACTGGTACCCCACCATCGACTAATTAATAAATTGGGAAATAGACTTTCAATTCTACGAGCTGTTAAACGAACAGGACTCAAGGAGGCAATAGCTTGGTAGTCTTGATCAGTAAGAAGATGCCCATCCAAATTGTACTCAAAACTAGGCCCGTAGGCTGCGACAGCGTTGACCTCAGATCGAAGCTCTTTCACTTGAACTTCAAATTTTTCGGGAAGCAGAACATCATCACTATCAAGATATTGTATAAACTCACCGCGGGCGTGTTGTCGTCCGAGCTCTCGAGCACCACCCGGCCCAGTATTGTTTTGTCGCAACAGAATTAAATCGTCAAAGCCGCTTTCTAGTTCGGCATAAAACTCTTGATATAACTCGTCCGAGCCATCATCAACCACGATAATCTCAATAGGGCGATAGGTCTGGTTGACAACCGATTCAACGCTTTGCAGCAATAGCTCACGTCGGTTGTAGACGGGGATGATGGTTGAAACCAGATTTTCTATATACGCAGTCATGAGTGTAATTACGAGAGCAGCATCAACGTAGTGAGACCTTGCGTTTGAATAGCTCTGGAAGCTTGCGTCCAAACTTAATACAAAAAAACGAAATCGGATCGCGCCGCAAACCAAGCTTTCGTAAGGCGACGTAAGACTCCCAGTTGCCTTTAATTCGATTTCGCCACGCACCGGTGCTTATTCCACCCAAGCGCATACGCACCCAGGTATCGGCAACGTAAATGCTACTCAACAACTTTACATCAAAGGCTCGTGCGCAGAACTCCAAATCGGCTTGGTATTTTAAAGCAGTATCAAAACCGCCCAAATCGAGAAAATCCTGTCTGTGCATAAACAGTGTTGGGTGAGCAGGCATCCAACCCGTCAAACATAAACCCGGCACATGCTGGCGAGAAGTCCATACACGTTTGATGATATTCGTGTGCTCCGGATCCACAAAAACAAGATTAGCGTAAGCACAACGAACCGCAGCTTCACTGATGGCTTGCACGGCGTCCGCAACCACCCGCTCGTGTGCATAAACATCATCGGCATTCAAGAACGCCACTATATCGCCCTTAGCGCGCGCCACGCCTTTATTCATCGCATCGTAAAGCCCATCGTCTGGTTCGCTGTAAAGAGTTACCTCTGAGCCTTGATAAGCCGCAACGAGTGCTTGAGTGCCATCTTTAGAATCGCCGTCCACCACTATATGCTCAATTTCAACGCCGATCTGCGTTGCAACAGACTCCAGCGTGTCCATAATTGTCGATGCCGCGTTGTAGCATACGGTAATGATCGAAACTGTTTTCATCAGTGCTTTTTCATCGGTGTTTTTTAAAAGCTTGGCTCGCCAAGCTCATAACTCGCGTTAGGCATATTGAGCACACCTTTGGCAAGAAACGCAGATAAGTCCTCTATCAGAACCTAGTCTCCCCGAAGGCGACGCGGTGATTTTGTCTTTTTGCGTACTTTTTTTGCCTTCTTCCTAACCGGAAAACCACCTGAAACAGACTGCGCGCGGCGCTTAGATGACATCTTTTTAGAAACCTTTCCGCCTCGAGAGGGCCGCGAAGAGTTGTCGGGCGAAGACTCTGTTCTTGCTATCTCACCCTTTGAGCGATCTTGACGTGCTCCACCGCGGCGGTTACCCGATGTCTTCATCTTTTTGTGCGAACTGCGCTCACCAAACTCATCAGCCAAGCCAGCAGAGGCGATCAACTTCTCAAGTTGTTGTGGCGCCATCTTGCTCGATTGTCCAAGCTTGATATCACGCGTCAATTTGATCGAGCCATAACGAATACGCTTTAACCGGCTAACGAGATGTTCGAGTGATTCAAACAGTCTTCGCACCTCACGATAACGCCCTTCTTTAATGACGACGCGATACCAATGATTGCTGCCCTCATCACCCATGTCAGCAGCCACCACGCTCTCAAACCTAGCGCGCTTCCCATCAAGCATCACTCCAGCGCGAGTAAGTATATTAATCTCATCCTGCGTTAACCTACCGCGGATTCGCGCCAAATACTCTCGCTCCAGCCCAGTGGATGGGTGCATCAATTTGTTCGCCAGTTCACCATTGTTTGTGAACAGGAGTAAACCGCTGGTGTTGATATCCAAGCGGCCTATAGAGACCCATCTGGAATCAATAATCGAAGGGAGGTTTTCAAACACGGTTGGTCGCCCCATCGGATCATTGCGGCTCACGATCTCGCCTTCAGGCTTATGATAAATCAAGGCTTTGATTTGCGACGACTGCTGAGAGCGGATGTAGACAGCTTGCCCGTCCAATAATATTCGATCCTGTAGTTCGACTCGATCTCCGAGCTTTGCACTGCGACCATTAACTTGAATTCGGCCTTCTGTGATCCACTGCTCTATCTGCCGACGTGAACCTTTGCCGGCGTGGGCAAGAACCTTTTGTAGTTTTTCGCTCATTTGAATCGGCCGTAGACCAGGCCTTACTCCGAGGGAGTCTCGTCGGTTGGGCGCAAAGGAATTACATTGTCATTTGCCAGATCCTCACTGCGCTCTCCCTGCGCACGATGATCTGCATCCACGCTATGCTCTGCACTCTCAGCGCTCGAAGCATCGCTATCAGGAATGCGGTCGACGTCAGCGACTTCGCTGACATCACCGGACTCTAAATTGGTGGCAATACTTTTGTTCATGGCATCAATACTTTGGGTATCAATTTCAAGAAACTCGTTGTCGTTAAGTTCTGCTTCGTCGGCTTCATTATCATCTGGCGCTTGGTCTTCCGCGTTCTCTTCGTTCGCAACTTCAGGAAGAGACAAATTCATTTCCTTAGCGACTTCGATCAACTCGCGAGGCTGCATTAGTTCAGGCAAGTCACGTAAAGATGACAAGCTAAAGTATTCGAGAAACTCTGAAGTCGTACCGAATAAAGCCGGACGACCAGGCACATCGCGGTGCCCAATCTCAGCAATCCAGCCACGATCTTCGATAGTTCGAATGATGTCTGTACTGACCGCCACACCGCGAATCTCCTCGATGTCACCGCGAGTAACAGGCTGCCGATATGCGATGATCGAAAGCGTTTCCAACAAGGCTCTGGAAAAACGTGGTGGGTTATTAATGGTTAACCTGCGCAACCAAGTCGAGTATTTCTCCTTGGAGCGAAAGCGCCACCCTTTGCCCAGCTTTTTAAGCTCGACTCCACGTTCAGCGTATTCTTCCTCAATCTTGCTCAGGACATCCTTAACTTCGTCTGCTGTAGGTTGAGCATCGTTCGGAAACAGCGCAATCATCTTGCGCACAGTCAAAGGCTCACTTGCTGCGAAAATAGCGGCCTCAATAATATTCTTTAGCTCGCTCACTTCGTCGCCGCCGTCGTTAAGTGGCTTGAGGTTATTTTGATCAGACATAAATAGAATCTAGGTTAGGCTGCTCGTTTGATATGAATTGGCGCGTACGGCTCAGTTTGTACGATTTCCAGCATGTCGTCACGACACAGTTCCAATAAGGCAATGAACGTAACCACCACGCCTAGACGCCCCTCTTCAACTGTAAACAGTTCTTCGAAACGCAAGAAATCTGAACTCTTTAGCTGCGTTAAAACGTTGGTCATGCGCTCACGTAAGGAGAGAGTATCGCGGCTAACCAACATGTGCTTATTGGCTTCAGCTCGCTCGGCTACCTTCTGAAAAGCGTTTACTAACTGACTCAATTTGACTTCGGCCAGCAGCTTCGGCGGATTCGGGTCAACTAAATCAGCGTGCGCGGTATGCACATCTCGCTCCAGCCTTGGTCGATCGTCAAGATCACCTGCTGCTCGGCTAAAACGCTCGTATTCTTGCAGTCGACGAACCAAGGCCGCTCTCGGGTCTTCCTCGTCTTCATCGTCAGACTTTGGCTTGGGCAAAAGCATTCTGGATTTGATCTCACCCAGCAAAGCCGCCATCACGAGGTATTCGGCTGCGAGATCGAGATTGGCCGCCTGCATAATCTCAACATAGCTCATGTACTGCCGCGTTATCTCTGCCACGGGTATATTGAGTATCTCTAGATTTTGCTTTCGTATCAGATAGAGTAATAGATCGAGCGGGCCTTCAAAGCTCTCTAACACAACTTCGAGAGCATCTGGCGGAATAAATAGGTCCTGAGGCCACTCACTCATCACCTCACCCATCACCACCGCTTTTAGTGACTCGGCCACCAATTGCTCTTTTTCGTCGAGCAGAGGCTGTTCAGCGTCGGCTTGCTGATCACCTGAGTGTTGATTTTGATCGTCGTCTTGCACGGTAGTAATGACCTTAAATTCGGTAAAGCTTAAACGTGGTTAAAAAGCGTTCTATCTAGTAATAGTCTAAATTCATTGATGAGCGAACCTGTTCCATCGTTTCATCCGCTGTTTCGCGCGCTTTCTCGCATCCATCAGCAATGATGTTTCTTACTAGAGTACGATCTTCTATAAACGGCGCAGCGCGTTCAGCAATAACAGCCTGTTCTTTTAGTAATTCGTCGATCAGAGGTTGTTTGCAATCGACACAGCCAATACTGGCACTGCGACAGCCTTGGTCCACCCACTGACGCGTCTCTTGGTTAGAATACACATTGTGAAAATCCCAAACCGGACACTTCTCTGGATCACCAGGATCATTCCGACGCACGCGAGCTGGGTCGGTTGGCATAGCACGAACTTCTTTTTCGATTCTTTGCGGATCGTCACGCAAAGAAATTGTATTGCGATAAGACTTGGACATCTTTTCACCATCCAGCCCGGGCAGCTTACTCGCACTGGTGAGTATCGACTCTGGCTCCGACAAAATGGCGCGGCCACCGCCCTCAAGGTAACCGTACAAACGTTCATTCTCGGCCGTCGTTAAGTTTTGGTTACTCGCCAAAAGCGCGTGCGCTTTAGAAATCGCCTCTGCATCACCGCGCTCTGTATAAGCATTGCGCAAATTGCGATATAGCTTGGCGCTCTTTTTGCCCAATTTCTTGATCGCTTCTTCAGCTTTTTCTTCAAAGCCAGCTTCACGTCCATACAGATAGTTAAAACGACGGGCTATTTCGCGCGTTAACTCAATATGCGGAACTTGATCCTCGCCAACGGGAACTTGCGAGGCGTGATACAGCAAGATATCAGCCGCCTGCAACACTGGATAACCTAAAAATCCGTGCGTGGCTAAGTCACGCTCTTTCATCTTTGCTTGCTGGTCTTTATAGGTCGGTACGCGCTCCAACCACCCCAACGGCGTGATCATTGACAACAGCAGATTCAATTCTGCATGCTCAGGTACGCGAGACTGAATGAATAGCGTTGCGCGACTCGGGTCAACGCCAACCGCCAACCAATCAATAACCATCTCCCAAATACTGTCGTTGATGGCCTCAGAGTCGGCTTCATAATGAGTTGTCAACGCGTGCCAATCAGCCACAAAGAAATAGCAATCGTATTCATGCTGCATTTCGATCCAGTTTTTGAGAACACCGTGATAGTGTCCAAGGTGCAAGCGACCAGTGGGGCGCATACCTGAAACGATTCGATTGGCTTGTCCGGGTTTAGAGATCATAGTCGGCTAAAAAAAATTTCAAGAAGGCGTAAGTCTACAAGCATGCGACGAGCAACTCTAGCAATGCTGTGCTAATCACCCAAAAAATCGATGGCACCTGCGCCTTCGCGAACAACTTGCGGGTTGCGGTCGTGCCAGTCGATCACCGTAGAAGGTGAATCAGTTAATTGCCCGCCATCAATGATTAGGTCGATGTGATGCTCTAAAGCATCACGAATGTCATTTGGGTCTCCCAAAGCCAGGGGCTCATCGGGCAAAATCAAGCTCGAACTCATTATCGGTTCACCCAATTCCGTGAGTAATTCTTGAACAATGGCATTATCAGGAATGCGTACGCCAATGGTTCGTCGTTTAGGGTGAATCAAGCGATTTGGAACTGAGCGCTTAGCCTCAAAGATAAACGTGTAGGGTCCGGGCGTGAGCGACTTAAGCAAACGGAACTGTTCGTTATCAATTTTTGCAAATTGACTCACTTGTTTCACATTAGCCGCGACCAAAGTGAAATTATGATGGCGGTCCAACTTGCGTATGGTACGAATCCGATCAACTGCACGCTTGTCATCGAGCTGGCATCCCAAGGCATAACTAGAGTCTGTTGGATACGCCACAAGCCCACCAGAGCGAATAATGTCAGCCGCTTGCCGGATTAAGCGAAGCTGTGGGTTGGTTGCGTGTATTTCGAAAAATTGTGCCATGTCTAATTATTCAATATGCTCTTAGAATGCTCAACTAACATGTCAATTGATGAAGACTCTGTTGGGCTTCCTTTTGCAGCACTTGGGCGCGATTCTGCACACGTTGCGCCAATGGGTGCGAGGAACTTAAAACGTCTAGCAGAGGCAATAGGACAAATAGTCGGTCAAACATACGCGGGTGCGGTATCTCGAGAACTTGAGAATTCACTGCCTGTTCCCCAAACAGCAAAATGTCTACATCAATGCTTCGAGGCGCATTTTGATTGCGGGCATCCCTTTTTCGCCCCAGCTCGTGCTCAATGCCTTGCAGGTCTTGCAAAAGATTTAGCGCGTCTCCCACCACCTCGCATCGAACCACGGCATTAATGAAGTCGTTTTGTTCTGCATAACCAAGAGGTGCTGAGAGATAGAGAGGTGACTGTGCGACGAGCGACACGGTGTTTAGTTGCTCAATTTTTGTCCGTGCCGATAATAGGTTAGCAACCGGATCACCCAGATTCGCGCCGAGCCCTAAATATACTTCATTCATCACTTCGCCATTTCACACTAGCTGAGACAGCAATCCTCAAAAATGCGATGAATCGTCAGATTTCTTGTCGCTGGGAGCTGCTCCATCTAAGCTTACGCGTTTTTTGCGTCTCACTTTGACTCGCTTAATATCGGCATCGGCTGAGTTATGCACGCCGTATTCGTCTTTGGGTCGTGCATTGACGAAACGACCGCCGTCGGCTGATGCGGCACTGTCTATGCGTTTGCCGCGCTTACGTCCACTAGCCTTTCGATTGCGCTTACGTTTTCGTTTTGCGCCTCCGTTAGGCGCACCGTTTGCAGCATTATTATTCCGAGTAGAATTTCCAGCACCTTGTGAATCAGAGCCCTGCTGATTTGCAGCATCTTGCTGCCGACCGTTTGCCGCGCCACCCTGTTTGTTTTTACCGCGAGCACCCCGGCGCGAGCGCTTTTTACCTCGTTTTTTCCTGGTGCCAGCGGGCCGCTCAGCCTGATCAGCATCACGCCGTCGATTACGGTTTGGTCGGCTTTTGGACCGCTTTTGTGGTTTGTTGGCGCCAGGTACTTGATTGCCAATATCATCGGCTATGGGGTAATCGATGCTATTGCCGTTTGGCTCGTTTTGGCCATGCTCTTGTTCATGCCGCTCCAACCTGCGCTCGGTTAAACGCTCCACCATGTCTTTCTGTTCTTGCTCATCAACCTCTTGAATTCGAGTCCACCAGTCGCTGATGTCTTCATCTACTTCGTGCACGCGAGTGCGCAACAATAAGAAATCGTAAGCCGCTCTGAAGCGCCGGTTCTCGAGTACTTGGCGAATCGTCTTAGGGCTGCGTTTAACCAACTTGAAATGAATCGTCCATATATCCAAGATGATCTCGGCTAGTCTTCTTGGAACAGCTACGTACTGGTTTTGGTCACGCAATGCATCATTCATCGCCACACGCCAGGCATGGCTAGGCTTAGCGCCATCGTCCATTAACACTTGAGCATCAGCTTTGACTGGATCCCAAAGCATGCAAGCAAACAAAAAAGCGGGAATAACGGGTTTGCCTGCTTGAACTCTGATATCAGTGTTTTTGAGGGCAAGCTCTGGCATGCCTTCAACATCATCTACCGCAATTTGATCGGTGAACGGGAATAAGTACTTAAACAAACCGTACTGTCTTAAGGTTTGATAAGTGCGATGAGCCGCACCACCATGAAACAGCTTCAGAACTTCTTCAAACAACCGCGCAGGTGAGACGTGAGCCAGCAGCTTACCCTCTTCCTCGATGATTGCTAGGGCTTCAGGCTCCATCTCAAACCCGAGCTTGGCTGAAAATCGTACAACTCGCAGCATGCGCACTGGATCCTCTCGGAACCGTGTAGAGGGATCGCCGATACTCACCAATTTCTTCTGTGCTATGTCCTGGATACCGCCCAGATAATCAATTACTTCTCCCGCAATGGGGTCTAAATATAAGGAGTTTGCGGTGAAGTCGCGTCGAACCACGTCTTCGTCTATGCTTCCATAGACATTGTCACGGATCAAACGCCCCTCTTCTGACTCAGTCATCTGGTTGCGATCGACTTTATCTCGATCTTCGGCATTGGCGCGAAAGGTTGCGACTTCTATCACATCATAGCCAAACCGAACGTGTACGATTTTGAAACGTCTACCGATGATTCGACCATTTCGGTTGAACACGCGTTTAACCTGCTCCGGAGTTGCATTGGTGGAGACATCAAAGTCCTTGGGCTTAATGCCGAGAATTAGATCTCGTACACATCCACCAACCAAATAGGCTTGATAGCCCTTCTCCTGTAATCGTTCTACAACTTGTAAAGCGTTTGAGCTTATTTGCTGTAGGTCTAGCTGCGCTTCACTGGCGCTTATGACATTTGGTGTATTCAAGTCTCTCTCTTATTGTCTAGAACGTCGCTTGAAGACGTTTGACAAGGGCGCGTCGCCCAATCAATGTTATTTTGGTATTGTTTTTTTGATTCGCGCAAAGCTGTTTTAGCTAACTTCAGTCGCGACTTTTGTCTCTTTATTATTCGGGTTGGAGCGGCTTATTCGGCTCCTGAAGCTTTATTGTTTTAAATTGAATTATCGCTTCATTGAGTTCTTATCTTGCGACCCTATGCAAGAACTTGTTCTTCAGACTTTTGCTGTGTGTTCTTGAGTAGTGACCGTATCTCCCCTAAGGTCCTAGCGGGGATTAAAAAACCGAATGCTTGGTGTTGCGGTAAGGACATCTCTAACTTGGAGACTCTCTTACCAGTACCGACTTATTGAGGACGTCGGGATTAGTCTTGGAAACTCGTATTCTGCATAATATTGGCTTGAGTTTCCAGCTTTAATTCTCCTACGTATTTGGCGCCGCCATTTTCAAGCCTGAAGTTTACCCGCGCGGATGATGTTGACCGTGAATGGACTGCAATCGCTCTCGTGCA
>CAZOIG010000249.1:0-1719 GCA_964579235.1 uncultured Gammaproteobacteria bacterium | reverse complement strand
AAAAGCCCTCAACCTAATTATCCATCTACTAGTCGGCTTACAAGTTTATCTTTTAGCAGTTCCCCTACTTCGCCTCAGCAAGCCTGCAATACCAAGAGCCAATCTTTCCCAGGTGGCGCTTCTAGCTGCCGCTCTTTGGTTATTGGCACCGCTGCACGTCTCGACAGTACTTTACTCAGTGCAGCGCATGGCGCAGCTGGCAACCGTTTTCGTGCTCGCGGGACTTATAGTTTTTATATACTGGCGCGAGCGTTGGTCAAAGCAAGGCGCAACGCAGGGAGAGTTGTTATCTGTTAGTTTATGGCTTTTACTGATACTTCTTTTGGCGGTCTTGTCAAAGGAAAATGGAATTCTTTTGCTCTGGTTGCTCGTGGTCGTGGAAGTTACGTTGTTCCGTGGACGCTGGAACGGCGTTGACGTGCTCTGGCTACGGTATCTAGGTTGGCTGGCTTTTATAGCGCCTCTAATGCTTATCGCATACGTTTTAATCGTCAGCCCTCAGGTTCTATTAGGCGGCTACGCTGGCAGGGATTTTTCCGTCGAAGAGAGAGTGCTGACACAAATGCGGTTGCTCTGGCAGTATCTGTCTTGGCTCGTCCTGCCGAACATTGATGCCATGGGATTTCAGCATGATGACATTCTGCTTTCCTCCTCATGGAAGGATCCGTTGTCCACTTTCTTTGCCGCAGTGTGTTGGCTTTTGACTCTTGTGACGTCTCTCCTAGTTTTGAAGAGGTTGCCGCTTTTTAGCTTTTCTTTGCTCTTCTATCTCACAGCTCACACGCTTGAATCAGGCCTCTGGCCTCTCGAAATGGTCTATGAACATAGGAATTACCTCCCGTCTGTTGGTGTGTTTATCTTGGTTGCTTACACCCTGTTCTGGGCAAGTTCTAGCCAAAGCTTCCTGCGCCCGCGTTTACTTGCGACTTTAGTTTTGACTGTGGTTTCGACTCTTCTGTTTTTGAGAGTTCATATTTGGGCGGAACCACATCGCTTAAGCGCTGTTAATGTTGAGAATCATCCAAATTCGTCTCGGTCGCACGCGTTTTTGGCGGAGTCGTATCTACAAGCGTTTGCGGAGGGGAAAATAGACAAGATAGATCGGGAAACGCGCTTAGGCTATCTGTTCCTGGCTAGACACCACTTTGAACGTATGCATCAGTTAAAACAAGATGATATGGCGGCCCTTGTAATGCTTTATTACATGGACAGCTATTACTTCCCTGATATCGAACCCCGTTACGACTGGCTCGGGTTGCTTCAAAAAGTATCGGTGGATAGACCCTTGCAATGGTCGGATTTTACGGCACTTGAAACCTTGACCGATTGTTTTATAAATGAGTTGTGTGGCTCTTCGCCTGAGCCACTATTCACCCTATTGAACACATTGGAGAGTCGGTATCCTCAGAACACAAAACTTGTCCTGATGAGATACCGGTATCTCGAGGCGAGTAAGGCTTCTACGGTTGAGAGATTTAACCTGTTAGATCGGGCATTTGCAATTCAATCCAGTGACACTGTCATATACCAGCATCAGGTCGCGGAATATGCCGCTCAAGGTGACTTTACCGGTGTGTTTGAAGCAATTCTTAACTGGCTGCGGGAAGACCCAAATCGACACGATCTCGGTTTGATCAAGGCTATGTTTGAGCCGACTAGTGAAGGCTCTAACCAAGGCGTTCCCTCCTCAAATACGAGTACAGAGAATTGAGGTGCACT
>CAZOIG010000248.1:0-14269 GCA_964579235.1 uncultured Gammaproteobacteria bacterium | reverse complement strand
TCATTATGTGCTATGAATTCTGGCATCTCATCAAACCCTACATCTCACGTCGCGCCGTTGGCGGGAAAAGTCATCGAGGTGCTCGTTGCGAATTCTGAGCTTGTCGCTCAGGGTGATACTGTATTGATTCTCGAGTCTATGAAGGTGCACGTAAAAGTCGACGCTGAAGTGGCCGGCTGTGTTTACGGGCTCTCCAAGCGAGTGGGCGATACGGTTAATCGCGGCGATTTATTGTTCAGCGTTGATACTAATGCCCTAAGCGATAAGGGCAAACCTAATGGACAAGAAAACACCGCTGCCAAGCACACCACTCCCGCGGAGTTATCGGAGCTCGCGCTACTTGCAAAAAGTCGCAATGACTCAGCAAGCGATGCGCAGCGTCCAACAGCGGTAGAGAAGCGGCATGCGCGTGGCTATTTGACCGCTAGAGAAAACTTGGCGCAGTATTGCGATGAAGAGTGTTTTCGAGAGTATGGACGTTTAGCCGTTGCAGCTCAAAGCACGCGTTACAGTAAAGAACAATTGCAGGAACTCACCGCGGCTGACGGTGTGATTACTGGTATCGCTCAATTTCGCTTAAGCGATGAGTCGGTATCCGACACTAAAGTAACCTTTGTAATCAATGACTATTCGGTGTTGGCGGGGACACAGGGCTTTTATCACCACGCCAAAATCGATCGTATGTTGGATGTCGCTGAGTTACAAAAAACGCCTGTCATTATGTATACCGAAGGGGGTGGTGGTCGCCCGGGTGATACGGATGTAATTCACATCAACTCCGGTCTCGGCTGCACAACATTTTCAAACTGGGCCAGACTTGAGGGTATTGTGCCGCGAGTGACCATTGCCAACGGATACAACTTCGCCGGTAATGCCGCCTTATTCGGCGCGGCGGACATACGTATCGGTACGCAACAATCTTGGGTCGGAATGGCCGGCCCAGCAATGATCGCAGGCGGGGGCTTAGGTGATTTTAAACCCACGGAAATTGGCCCAATTGAAGTTCAGTCTAAAAACGGCGTGCTTGATCTGCTCGCCGACAATGAGAAGCACGCGGCGGACCTTGCAAAACAAGTGCTTGGACACCTATGCGCAGACGCAGTAAAGGATTGGTCGGAGAGTGAAGAAATCGATCTCGACACCTTTATGCCAAGTAACCGGCGGCTGACTTATGATGTTTTAGCCTTGCTAGAGGGTGTTTTTGATCAGGCTAGTTTGTTGGAACTCCGAGAAGCTTACGGCGGCGCGGTAAAAACTCTGTTCGGACGTATAGCGGGCCGATCAGTTGGGATTCTGGCGAGTGATTGCAGAGTGAATGGTGGGGCGGTAGATGTAGATGCGGGCCGCAAGAGTGCTGAATTTATGCACTTATGTAATACGTGGAATATTCCGGTTGCCATCTTTTGCGATACCCCAGGATTTATGGTCGGTCCAGACCATGAGGGCCTCGGTGCAGTGCGCGAATTGGCGCCGCTGTTTGGTAGCGGAGCGGCGCTGAATGTGCCTAGCGCGGGCGTTGTGGTACGAAAATGCTACGGGTTAGGAGGCCAGGCCTTGCTTGGTGGGAGTACTAAAATGCCCGATGCAACCATCGCGTGGCCCACTGGTGAATTTGGTGCAATGGGTTTGGAAGGAGCTGTCGAACTTGGTTTTAAGAAAGAATTGGCGGCGGCGGAGTCGGACGCGGCTCGAGAACAATTATTCAATGAATTACTCGCAGAGCAGTATCGAAGAGGCTCGGCTGCCGAGGTTGCCACGGTTCTTGAGATTGACGCCGTGATTCAGGCAAGCGAAACGCGTCGTTGGTTAAGCGATATTTTATTCAAGCAGAGCGCAAACTAATGCCGTTGCTCGTTAAATGCAGTACAAATTAAAGCTTCACACAAACCGATTGGTGACGAATGCAAGAATACTCAAAGGAACTGATTTTCGAAGAACTCGATTACGTTGAAACTGAGCTTGGTGCAATCAGCTTGAGAAGACGAAGCGAGCCGCGCCTCGATAATCTAATTATCTATGAAGTAAAGCTTGGTGATGAGTTCTTGATGTCCAGTTTGTTTGTCGAGGCTGAGGAACAATTAGCTACCTTGAGTTTGCAACATTTGTTGGCTAGCGGACACGATAAAAACTTGGATGTTGTCGTTGGTGGTCTAGGCCTTGGATACACCGCGTTAACCGCATTGCAGGATCAACGGGTGGCGCGCTTGCGAACCATTGATGTGATGCAGCCCGTAATCGATTGGCATCGCTCGGGGCGTCTACCCATAGGTACGGACTTGAGCACAGATTCTCGCAGCGAGCTTATTCAAGGTGATTTCTTTGCGATAGCCACCGACTCTAACTCTGGTTTTTTGGACGATAGTCCGGTCGATGCGGTGCTCTTGGATATCGACCATTCTCCCACTCATTGGCTGAATCAGCAAAATAGTACGTTTTACTCGCTAGAGTCTTTGACTCGAGTGGCCAACAAAATAAAGTCGCGTGGTGTATTTGCCTTATGGTCGAACGAACTTCCAGACGACGCTTTCGTGGCCAGACTGATGGAGGTGTTTGACTCGGTAGAAGCTCATGTTGTGGCGTTCCCGAATCCTTATTCTGGAGAGCAGTCTACCAATTCGGTTTACGTCGCAACGGTTGCTTAATATTGTTGCAAGCCACGTCTAGTTCTGAACAAATATTCAGCGCGTCTCGATGTAGCCTAACGGCAGCTCGCTGGTTCGTTTTACCTCTTCCATCGCAAAAAAGGCGCTGACATCTTCCAGCTCAATGTTCGCGGTTAGCTTCTGATATACGTCGTCATAGTGTTTAATGCTCGGCACTACCACTTTAAGCATGTAGTCGATGCTGCCGGACATTCTATAAAACTCAACTACTTCTGGTAGAGCTTCTACTGCCGTCTTAAAGCGCTCAAACCATTCTTGGCTATGGTGACGTGTTTTGATATTCACAAATACCGTAACGTCTAAGTTCAGTTTGCCCTGATCGAGTAGTGCTACGCGTTTTTGGATATAGCCCTGCTGCTCAAGCTTTTGTACTCTGCGCCAACATGGGTTGGTTGTGAGATTTATTTTTTCAGCAAGTTCAGCCACGCTGATGTCGGCATCGGATTGTAGGTGCTGCAAAATACGTTTATCGAAGGAGTCCATCGTTAATTCTTCTGGAATAGGTTTAGTTGCTATAAAAATACCATCTAATCTCTTAATGGTGGTAATTTATACCAATAAATTGACTTTTTAGTTTGGTTTTAGTCTGAAATTGCTGATTGATTCGACTATTCTTTTTATGAGTTTAGGCAATATCTAATTGATCAGCGAGAGGCATAAGAGTGATGCAAACTACCCACAATCCATTTACTAAACACCCGCAAGACGTAGGCGAGTCGTACTTTCAACATTTGCGCGTCGCCAGCGGTTTCAGCGGATTGTTTTTTCAGCTTGCGTTGGTCTCCATGGTTCACGCTGTATTTCCATGGATGTTTGAACGCACCGCTAGCCGTCGGGTAGAGGAATTGCACGAACAGCTTTGTGTGAACCGTCAGTCAATAAAGTAATACGCTTGCCTATGGGGTATTGGGGACGGTTAGGTTTTCACAAGCGTGGTGTAATGATCGTTTTATAATCAAGCGAACTTTCAACCAGTTGGCAGCTGACCTAGAAACGGTAAGACCATGCAAAACCTCAATATGGATTTTTCTGAGCGTGTCATCATTGATACGCAGAACCAGCAATGGCAAAGCAGTCCGGCAGCAGGTGTTGAGCGTAAACCACTGGCACGAGAGAATCGAGAGTCTGGTCACGCCACCAGCGTGGTGCGATATGCCGCTGGGGCTAGCTTTGCACGTCACGAACACCCCAAAGGTGAGGAGATATTGGTTCTGTCGGGGGTGTTTTCGGATGAAAGCGGAGATTACGGGGCAGGGCATTATTTTCGCAATCCCGCGGGTTCTGGGCACGCACCATTTAGCCAAGAAGGTTGCACGCTCTTCGTTAAGCTTTGCCAGTTTCAAGAGGGTGACGCTGAGCATGTGAGCATTGATACGCGATCTACCCAATGGCAGCAAGGTCAGGGCGGATTAGAAGTGATGCCGCTGCACTCTTTTGGCACAGAACACACGGCTCTAGTTAAGTGGCCCGAAGGCGAACGGTTTAAGCCGCACTACCACGTAGGTGGAGAGGAAATCTTTGTGGTCTCTGGGTGTTTTCAAGACGAATATGGCCAATACCCTGCGGGTTCGTGGCTGCGGGCGCCACATATGTCAAAGCATTTCCCGTTCGTTGAAGAAGAGACTATTATCTGGGTTAAGACGGGTCATCTCGCATTGACTTAATACTCTAAATAGCGACCCTTTAGACATTCGCATTACATTCTTTCTATGCTCAATATCCATTTTTTCTGTGTTGGTGGAACCATCGACAAAATCTACTTCGATGCTAACAGCAAATACGAAGTTGGCTCGCCAGCGGTCAAAGCATTACTGAAGGGCTTACCAACAAATATTGATCCAACGGTAACCTCAGTGATGGCCAAAGACAGCCTTGAGATGACTGACGACGATCGCGCTACTTTGCTCAAAGCGATAGCGGCTGCGCCACAAAATTGGATAGTGGTGACACATGGAACAGACACTATGCCCGCGACCGCAGAATATCTCTTAGCGCATGGTTATGGACAGGAGTCTGAGCTGCTTAGCGGGAAAACGATAGTGATGACTGGCGCACTGGCTCCAGCTATTTTTAAGCAAAGCGACGCAGAGTTTAATTTGGGCAGCGCGGTGGCCGCATGTCAGTGTCTAGAGGCCGGGGTTTACATCGCTATGAATGGTCAAATATTCACTGCGGGCAAGGTTTACAAAGATTTAGAAAAAAGCCGCTTCGCCGTAAAGAGTTGATTACTTAGCTGACGCGACAAAGCAGAAGGCCCAAATGACAACCGTTACTGAATGAGTAGCAGTTAACCATTTGGGCCCTTTTGGTTTGCGCCTGAGGCCATATAAGGCAGCTCAGGCTGTATAAGGCAGCTCAGGCTTTCACTCAGCTTTAGCCAAGTAACAAACGGTTTACGCGCTTCACATAATCTGCTGGATCCTTGAGTTGAGCTCCCTCACTCAGTGCAGCTTGGTCGAACAAGACTTGAGCCCAATCCTCAAAGCTGTCGCTGTCAGCGCTCAGCCCCTTGATCAAGGAGTGATCAGGGTTGATCTCAAGAATCGGTTGGGTGGATGGCGCATCTTGCCCCATTGCCTTCATGATCCGTTCAAGATTCGCGCCAGGGTCATTTTCGTCGGCGACCAAACACGCTGGAGATTCGGTTAAGCGATGGGTTAAACGAACTTCTTTTACTCGGTCAGACAACACATCAGCAAGTTTATCGGTGATGCTACTCATCGATTCCTTTTGGTCTTCCTGCTGTTGTTTTTCTTCTTCAGAGAGATCCAAATCGCCTTTGGTAACTGACTTGAGCTGTTTGCCGTCAAACTCAGAGAGACTGTTTACCAACCACTCATCTACGGGGTCAGTCAGCAGCAGTACTTCGATGCCTTTTTTGGAGAACACTTCCAAATGTGGTGAACCTTTGGCTGCTTTGTGCGTCTCAGCGGTGATGTAATAAATGCTGTCCTGCTCATCTTGCATCCGTGATACATAGTCAGGCAGAGAAACCGTTTGCTCTTCGCCATCTGACGTTGTGCTTGAAAAGCGCAAAAGTTCGGTGATTTTGTCTTTGTTAGCAAAGTCTTCAACGATGCCTTCTTTGATGACTTGGCCGAACTCTTTCCAAAACGCCTGATACGTGTCAGGTTCGTCTTTGGCAACACGAGCTAGTTCATCAAGAACACGTTTTACTGCTCGGGTTTTGATTTTGACAATGTCACGATCGCTTTGCAGAATCTCCCGCGATACGTTGAGTGGCAGGTCAACGGCATCGATTACACCCTTCACAAATCGCAAGTAGTTTGGCATCAATGCATCGGCGTCATCCATAATGAATACCCGTCGAACATACAGCTTTATGCCTTTTTTGTTATCGCGATTCCACAAGTCAAAAGGTGCTTTTTTGGGAATAAACAGTAGCGAGGTGTATTCAAGATTGCCTTCAACGCGGTGATGCAAGGTTGAAAGTGGTGGCTCCATGTCGTAACTCAGGCCTTGGTAGAATTGTTGGTACTCCTCATCGCTAATCTCTGATTTAGAGCGTGCCCACAACGCCGTACCTGTATTGACCGCCTCGTATTCACGTTCCGCGCTTTCGTCAACTTCGCCTTCGTCGTTGGTCGGCGCTGCGCCCAGCATTTTGATCGGCAGAGAAATATGCTCTGAATACGTATTTATAATGTGGCGCAAGCGATGCTCTTGAAGATATTCGCCTTCTTCTTCACGCAAGTGCAAGGTGATTTGAGTACCAACAGGCATGTCGTTGTCGTCGGCTTTGCCAATGCTGAATTCGCCTTTTCCAGCGGATTCCCAGCGAATGGTCTCGTCGCTACCGGCTTTGCGGGTGTGTAACACCACGTTGTCAGCAACCATGAAGACCGAATAGAAACCGACTCCAAATTGGCCGATTAAGTTAACATCAGTTTCGCCCTCTTTATTCTTCGAGTCTTGCATGGCTTGCATAAAGCGTTTGGTGCCTGAGCGCGCTATTGTGCCAATGTTTTCTATTACTTCATCATGGCTCATGCCAATGCCGTTGTCGCTGATGGTCAGCGTTTTGGCGTCCGCATCAATATCAATCTTAACGGCCAGTTCTTCGTCGTCGTTTAAAAGGCTGGCATCGGTCAACGCTTCAAAACGACGCTTGTCGATGGCATCTGACGCATTCGAAATAAGCTCTCGTAAGAAGATTTCCTTCTGGCTGTAGAGCGAATTGATCATCAGGTCGAGTAGCTGGCTGATCTCGGTCTGGAAAGCATGGGTTTTTTGTGTGCTCATAGTCTTTTACTAATTAGTCTTTTGCTTGATCGAATTGTTATGATTTTAAGTACAGCGTAAACGCCGCGATGACGTTGAAATAGGGGCGTTTCAAGGAAACTTCAAGAGTTTGAGGGCGAGATACTCAAACAAAGCTGAAACCGTCTTTTTTTTGGCTAAATTCGTTGACGCAAAAGAGGACTCTGAGTATAGTCGCGCCTCAGCGGATTTGGGTCACACAGACCAATGCGTTCAAGAACACGGTTTCGTCACCCCAAGGTGAATCCGTAGAACGAATTGAGTGAGATTCACAGTCGGGGTGTAGCGCAGCCTGGTAGCGCATCTGGTTTGGGACCAGAGGGTCGGAGGTTCGAATCCTCTCACCCCGACCATTTCGCAATCGATAGAGCTTGAGCGCCCGTAGCTCAACTGGATAGAGCAACGGCCTTCTAAGCCGTAGGTTACAGGTTCGAGTCCTGTCGGGCGCGCCATTATGCTCGCCTAGACGGTTACCGAACGGTTCTTAAAGTGTCTATATCGATTGTAAAACGCTGAAGTAGGGTGGTTTTTCAAACTTTGGTTTTGAATGGTCCAGTTTTGGGTATAATTCAAGTTCAGAGCTGAAAACGACTATGTGGTGATTGTAGCTCAGTTGGTAGAGCCCCGGATTGTGATTCCGGTGGTCGTGGGTTCGAGCCCCATCAGTCACCCCAGTTTTCAACTAGTCGATCCGTTTTTCATTCGATAAAACGATCGGGTATTGCAGTGCGAGAGTGGCGGAATTGGTAGACGCGCTGGATTTAGGTTCCAGTGTCTTGCGGCGTGAGAGTTCGAGTCTCTCCTCTCGCACCATTTTATTTCTAATGGTGTTTTGATCTAACTGGCTAACGGGCGGTGCCTCGGTCTTAGCTAGACTGATCTTAGCTAGACTGATCTAAGGCAGATTCCAGTTGCGTTGTTTTGCTCACCTGGCGTTGCCCACTTACATTGCCCACTTAGCTCACAGACAGCCTCTCGAGTTTTTTGCATCTGCCTAATGTCTAGGCTGGACCATTCCTAATCGTGTTCCTCGCGCTGAACCGTGAATGGTGGCTCAGATAGGGTGTTTTTAAACCTTTGATTTCTTAAAGCCATCGACCGTGAAGTCCTTTCAACTGGGCGGGGGCGGTGATAGAATCGCGCTCCGAAAAAAATTACTCTGGATCCCCCAAAGTTTTGGCCACTTTTGTCGTGCGAGACTGTTTGCGCATAAAGCTAAAATGACAGGGTCCAGTTAAGCTCCTCAGTTGGTTCGCGCGGATGTCGTCTTTTAGGTGTTTGCGTTGGGTCGGTGGGGGTTTTTATAAACTCTAATTCGAATAGATACGATGTCAACATCCGTAGAAAAAGTAAGCAGCATTGGTCGTAAGATTTCAGTGGCAATTCCCGCTGACCAAATTGAGACTGCCGTGCAAGGTCGACTAAAGCAAATTTCAAAACGCGTAAAGATTCAGGGCTTTCGTCCTGGCAAAGTGCCAATGAAAATTGTCGAGCAGCAATACCGTGGTACTGCAACCAACGACGTGCTTCCTGAACTTATTGAATCCAGTCTGCAAAAAGCCTTGGCAGAAGCAGAGGTCGTGCCGGCTGTTCAACCCGATGTGATACCTGGAACTCTAGAGAAAGACCAAGACTTCACGTACACCGCAACGTTTGACGTATACCCAGAGTTTGAAAAGCTGGACCTTGAAGGCATCAGTGTTGAAAAGCCAGTAAGCAGTGTTGAAGAGTCTGATGTTGATCGTGTGATCGAAAACATGCGTAAGCAACAATTGACCTGGAAGGATGTCAAACGTAAATCTAAGCAAGGCGATCGCGCGACGATCGACTTTGTGGGTACCGTTGATGGCGAAGAATTTGAGGGTGGCGCCGCTAAAGATCACTCGTTTGTAATTGGCGAAGGCCAAATGCTAGCGGATTTTGAAGACGGTGTTAAAGGCATGAAGGCGGGCGAAGAAGCCGACATCGACGTAACTTTCCCTGAAGACTACAACGAAGATCTTGGCGGCAAAAAGGCCGTATTCAAAATTACCGTAAACGCTATTGCTGAAGCGGAGTTACCAGAAGTAAACGAGGAGTTTGTGAGCTCCTTTGGTATCGAGGGTGGCAAAGTTGAGGATCTGCGTAACGAAGTAAAATCTAATTTAGAAACTAATCTTGAGACGCAATTGAGCGCCATGATTAGAGAGCGCGCGTTCGACGCTTTATTGGCTCAAAATGAAGTCGAATTGCCTCTTAAAATGGTTCAAGCCGAAGCGCAGCGCATGATCCAAGAACAAAAGAACCAAATTATTCAGCAGGGCATTGATCCCAAAATTTTGGAAAACTTGCCAGACCCAGAGTTCGAAACTTTGCGTCCACAAGCCGAAAAACGGGTTGCCTTAGGTTTGTTGATGATGGAAGTTGTTCGTGCAAATGAACTTAAGCCTGACGATGCGCGAGTTGACGCTAAGTTAGAGAAAATGGCGTCTTCGTATGAAGATTCGGCCGGATTCATCAATTACTACAAAAACAATCAAGAAGCTTTGGCTCAAGTTCAGTCTTTAGTGTTGGAAGAGCAAGTAGTTGATCTGTTGTTAGAGAAAGCCAAGACGAGTGAAGAAACGATTGCTGCAGCGGATATGCTCAATATGCAGTAATTAGAACGCCCAAATGAGCCGCGCTTTTGGCTCATTAACGCGAATAACACTAAACGCCAAGTCGCGATGACGACTTGGCGTTTTTTTTGCGAAACTCGACAAGTCTACATATTTTTGTTGCTTGCCTAAAAAGGCGCTTGCGAATCACATAATCGACTCCATAAGTGACTAGTGTGTTCATTCTTTCAGCCCGAATGTGCTACGCTTCAAGGGTGAATTTCAAAGCTCAATTGAGGCACTTATAAGCACCTACTTATAGGCACCTTTAGTTGCGGATAGTAGTTGCAGTTAGTTGCTTATCTAGGCGCCAGAGCTTGAGGAATCAATGCAAGAATAGAAAGGCTAAACGCTATTTCAAATGTTTACCATTGGTCTTGTCTTGTTGTGGTCTCGTTTTTGGATTGTTTTGAGTCCTTACACAGACTGGCAAGGACAACACTTTGTTTAAATAAAACTAATACAGACTTATGACGCAACAATTCAAAGAACTTCAAGCCCAAGGATTGATCTCACCGCAAGCCGCTGGGGGTTTGGTGCCCATGGTGGTCGAAAATTCTGGTCGGGGTGAGCGCGCTTACGACATTTATTCTCGTCTTTTAAAAGAACGAGTCATTTTTTTGGTGGGTCAAGTAGAAGATTACATGGCTAACCTTATTGTCGCTCAGCTATTGTTTCTTGAGTCTGAGAATCCAGACAAAGACATCAGCCTTTACATCAACAGCCCAGGCGGCTCGGTCACGGCGGGTATGGCGATTTACGACACAATGCAATTCATCAAACCAAAAGTAAGTACGGTGTGCATTGGCCAAGCTGCGAGCATGGGGGCTTTGTTGCTGAACGCTGGGGCGGAAGGCAGCCGGTTCGCATTGCCACATGCACGCATCATGATTCATCAACCGTTGGGTGGATTTCAGGGGCAGGCCACGGATATCGATATTCATGCAAAAGAAATTCTTAGAATTCGAGAAGAGCTGAATACGATAATGGCGAAGCACACTGGGCAAAAGCTCGAAAAGGTCCAACAGGATACTGAGCGTGACAATTTCATGTCAGCTGAAGAAGCAAAAGAGTACGGTCTGATTGATGACGTGATCGAGCACCGAGTGGCTTAAGCAGCCGTTCTATAATCGGTCGGTCAGTTCTAAGTTTCAGGGGATTTTAAATGAAGAAAACAGCAATTTTGCTTTCAATGCTTGTCGCATTTGCGAGTGCTCAAGTTATGGGCTTTGAGTCGCGGATTCAAGCGGTCGAAGACGTCCAGCCTACTGACGAAGCATTGTACGTCGACGTTCGCTCGTGGGCCGAGCATCAATATGATGGGATAGACGGCGACGTGCACATTCACTTTGAAGATATTCTTGACAAGATAGGCGAATACACGAGCAGCAAAGAGCAAGAGATTAAAGTCTATTGCGGAGTCGGCGGTAGAGCTGAAAAAGCACGTCAGGCACTGATGTCGGCGGGCTACTCCAATGTTGTTAATCTCGGCGGTATTGACGACGTAAAAAAACTGAAAAGAGACTCAGAATAGGGTGCTAAAACTAAACCCCTGAGATTTTTTATACCCATAGAATTCGGGTACAATCACTAAAAACGAACGCAGTAGAACAGCAGATAAAGCGGTATTGATAGAGAGTTTTTATGAGCGACGAAAATAAAGACAAAGAAGACAACAAGTTACTGTACTGCTCGTTCTGCGGGAAAAGTCAGCACGAAGTCCGCAAGCTCATTGCTGGGCCCTCCGTGTTTATCTGTGATGAATGCGTGGATCTGTGTGAGGACATTATTCGTGAAGAAGCAATTGAAGAAATGGCTTCGAGCGAAGAGAACCAAAGTTTTCCTTCGCCAGCGGAGATTCATAAGGGGCTTAACGACTATGTGATCTCGCAAGAAGCCGCGAAGAAAGTGCTTTCGGTGGCCGTTTATAATCACTATAAGCGCATTCAAAGCGCTGAAATGGAAGGTGATATCGACGTTGCGAAAAGCAACATTCTGTTAATAGGCCCGACCGGTTCCGGCAAGACCTTGCTGGCTGAAACCTTAGCCAAGCAGCTTAACGTACCGTTTACTATCGCTGACGCCACAACCTTAACCGAGGCTGGCTATGTGGGTGAAGATGTTGAAAACATCATTCAAAAGCTTCTTCAGAAATGCGATTACGACGTTGAAAAAGCTCAAATCGGCATCGTTTACATCGACGAGATCGACAAGATTTCGCGCAAGGCCGATAACCCATCGATCACTCGTGACGTATCCGGCGAAGGCGTTCAACAAGCGCTGCTCAAGCTAATTGAGGGCACTACGGCGTCAGTACCTCCGCAAGGTGGTCGTAAGCACCCGCAGCAAGAATTCCTACAGGTGAACACGCGTAACATACTGTTTATTTGTGGTGGTGCATTTGCTGGTCTAGACCAAATCATTCGAGACCGTTCAGAAAAAGGTGGAATCGGCTTTGGCGCCGAAATTCACAGTAAGGACAACAATCCGTTTGTTTCTAAATATTTATCGGCTTTAGAGCCAGAAGATCTAGTCAAATACGGACTTATTCCTGAGTTTATCGGCCGTTTACCAATCATCGCAACGTTGCAAGAGTTGGACGAGGACGCCTTGATGACAATCCTGACGCAGCCCAAAAATGCTTTGGTTAAGCAGTATCAGCGATTGCTCAAGTTGGACGATGTTGAATTGGAAATACGAGAAGATGCTCTACGTGCGGTCGCCAAAAAGGCTCTAGCGCGTAAAACGGGCGCGCGTGGTTTACGCTCTATTCTTGAGAATGCCTTACTTGAAACGATGTACGAATTGCCTTCAAAAGAAGGTGTAAAGGGCGTTTCGGTTGATGCCAGCACAATCAATGAAGGTGCTCGACCGTTATACATCTACGAAGAGGCTGAGAAGAGCGCCTAGTAAAGCTCTTCCAGCTCCTGTCTGACCCGCTGAGAGCGGCTGCCATACGCTTACCTGGCCTCATCGCTTCTGTAGCTTTGTGGTCCTAGCAGTCGATTAGATAGCCCAGCCTTTAAGGGTGGGTTCTTCTGGCAGATTTTTACGGTTTTTACGTAACTTTCGCGCCCCAAGCGTTGAATATTCTTTAACCGTCGTTACCTATAACTCAGTTAGGTAGCGTATTGATACCCACGAGTCCCGCAGTGAACTATTACACCGCGTACCGCAAATCAAAGGGAATCAGCTTTAAGAGCAATGTTGCTCATTATGCTGATACTCTTGTGTTGATATTTA
This sequence comes from uncultured Gammaproteobacteria bacterium, assembly GCA_964579235.1. Taxonomy (GTDB): domain Bacteria; phylum Pseudomonadota; class Gammaproteobacteria; order Arenicellales; family Arenicellaceae; genus Arenicella. The sequence goes on along the minus strand of CAZOIG010000248.1, from coordinate 1,446 downwards.
GCTCTTTTGTATTGAGTGAAAAATATTTGCTAAACAAAATAAGCCCCAGACCGACCGAGATAATATGACTGATAGCAAAGACACCAAAAACGAATCAGAAACAGTTCACGATTCCGTCGATTTTTCAGATTTAGACTATTCGCAAGCTTTTCCACTATTGCCACTACGAGACGTGGTTGTATTTCCTCATATGGTCTTACCTCTATTTGTGGGCCGAGAGAAATCAATTGCCGCGCTTGAAGAGGCAATGGCTAATGGGCGTGTTATTGCCCTTGTGGCTCAGTTCGAAGCGAACAAAGAAGACCCATCTTCTAAAGATGTCTACGAGGTCGGTGTACTTGCCAACATTCTACAGCTCCTAAAACTGCCCGATGGTACGGTTAAAGTATTGGTTGAGGGCAAGCAACGAGTAGCTATTGAGTCTATCGTGGAAGATGAGCACTTCAAGGCTCACGTTCAAGCAATCCATGCTGCCGATATGGAAGAAGCCGAAGCCTCGGTAGCGGTCAAAACCTTACTCGAAGAGTTTGAAAGCTACAGCAAAGTCAATTCCCGAGTTGCTCCTGAGTCGTTTAATCAACTCAGTGGTGTCAATGATATCGAGCGCTTGATGGATATGATCTCAGGCTTTTTAGAGCTTGCCTTAGAAGACAAGCAGTATTTGCTTGAGGCCGAGTCGCTTGACGAGCGCTTGGATCATTTGCTTGCGTTTATGGCAAGTGAGTTGGACATGCACCGCGTAGAGAAGAAGATTCGTGGTCGAGTCAAAAAGCAAATGGAAAAAAGCCAGCGCGAGTACTATCTGAACGAGCAAATGAAGGCGATTCAGAACGAGCTTGGCGAGTCTGAAGACGGCCAGAACGAAATTGATGAGTTGCTTGCGAAGATTGAAGAAGCGGGCATGCCCAAAGAAGCGCGTGAAAAAGTCGAAGCCGAGATCAAGAAGCTTAAGATGATGTCACCGATGTCCGCTGAGGCGGCTGTGGTACGTAACTACATTGACACAGTTGTGCAGGTTCCTTGGAAGAAACGCAGCCGCGTGCGTGCCGATCTAGAGGGCGCGCAAACAATTCTTGATGAAGATCACTTTGGCTTGGATAAAGTCAAAGAACGCATTTTGGAATATTTGGCTGTGCAACAGCGTTTGAAAAAAATCAAAGGCCCCATTCTTTGTCTCGTAGGCCCCCCCGGTGTCGGTAAGACTTCATTAGGACGTTCGATCGCCAAGGCGACTAATCGTAAGTTCGTAAGAATGTCATTGGGTGGAGTTCGTGACGAAGCCGAGATTCGCGGTCATCGCCGTACCTATATCGGCTCGATGCCGGGCAAGATAATTCAGAATATGTCTAAGGTAAAGACCAAGAATCCGTTTTTCCTCTTAGACGAAATCGACAAGATGGCGGCAGACTTTCGTGGCGATCCCGCTTCTGCGATGTTAGAGGTTTT
>CAZOIG010000247.1:0-1846 GCA_964579235.1 uncultured Gammaproteobacteria bacterium | reverse complement strand
AATGAAGATGCGTCGCCGACCAGCGCTTGGTTGAATTACGCCATTACGGGTAAGGCGCGTGCGCGCATTCACTCGTTTTTGAAAAACCAAACCAAGGAAGAAGCCTTAGCCTTAGGCAAGCGCCTGCTTGCGGGTGCGACTAAACAGCGGCTTGCCGGTCGTAAGAAGATCAGTGCCAAGGTACAAGATAAGCTTTTGGCAGAACTCAAACTCGAGGACTGGTCTGCGCTGCTGATAGAAATTGGTCAAGGCAATCGCGTGCCTGACATCGTTGCTAGGCAAATCGCGCGACTAAGCGATGTTGGCGATGTCGCGGACGTTGAAAACGACGACGACAAATTGGTGATTCGAGGTTCAGAAGGCCTACTCGTCACCTATTCAAAGTGCTGCAGCCCAATTCCTGGTGACCCAATTATCGGCACGTTTACTGCTGGTCATGGCTTGGCGATTCACACTACCGATTGCAACAATACGGCGGATATTCGCCGCCAGCCAGACCGTTGCTTATTGGTTGAGTGGGATCAGGGCGTAGAGCGTGTGTTCCAAGTGCGTCTACAAGTCAAAGTGCATCACGTCGCGGGCGCTTTCGCTGAAGTGGCCACGGCGATCGCCGCAAATGGTTCAAACATCAATAATGTTGATGTGCATGAAGGTCTAGACGAGATCATTCAAATTGACTTTGTTGTAGACGTGACCGACCGAGCTCACTTAGCCAAGTTGATACGCTCCATTTACCGATTGCCTAAGGTGGCGCGCGTTACCCGTCAAAACGGCTAGCCTCGCGTTTTACGTCTTGTTCTGAATTCGGATTCTCGCAATAATGCGAGCATGAATTCAGCAAACAGCAAAACCAAACCGCCTTTCAAAAAGGTGATCTCCACGCCCAATGCTCCAGCGGCTATAGGTGCATACTCCCAGGCGGTTAGCGCGAATCAAACGCTTTATATTTCCGGGCAAATCCCGCTTGATCCAAGCTCAATGGAGGTGGTTGAGGGTGGCTTTGAAGCTCAAGCACATCAGGTATTCAAGAACTTGAGCGCGGTCTTAAGCGCGGCCAATTGTACTTGGGAGCACGTTCTTAAGCTGAATGTATACTTGACTGATCTGAATGATTTCGCGGCACTGAATACGATTATGGCTGAGTATTTAAGCGAGCCCTTTCCGGCGCGCGCAGCGGTTCAAGTTGCCGCATTACCGCGTGCTGTTGAAATTGAAATCGACGCAATTGCTCAATCGCCTGAGTGATTGAGAGTCAGGGCACCAAGCAATCGCTGTAACGACTCAGCGCCGCTTAAGCGAATTCATGGCTGGATCTAATCCTAAAAACGCAAAGAGTACAGTCGCGGTTACAGCTGCGGTAACGTCACTCAGCGGGGTCGGTCCACAGACCGCTGAAAAGCTTACTCGACTGCACGTGCATACGGTGCAAGATGTGTTGTTCCACCTGCCACATCGTTATGAGGACCGCACCACGGTAACCGCGCTCTCCCACCTTTTGCCTGGCCAAACAGCGGTGATCATCGCGCGGGTTGAGCATGCCAAGGTGTTGTTTGGTCGTCGGCGCAGCCTGCTTGTCAGTTTGAGCGACGACGACGCTTACTTAGGATTGCGCTTGTTTTACTTTAATAAGAGCCAACAAAATGCGTTTCAAAAAGGCGCTTGGGTGAGATGCTTTGGTGAGGTAAGGCGCGGTAGTAATGGTTTAGAAATGATTCATCCTGAGTACCGCGTTCACAGTAGCGAGCCGGTTGGTGCAATGGAAGACACCTTGACCCCGGTCTATCCAACGGTTGATGGTTTAAGCCAGAGTTTTTGGCGGAAGTTAACTGATCAGGCGCTGGCAATT
>CAZOIG010000246.1:0-4182 GCA_964579235.1 uncultured Gammaproteobacteria bacterium | reverse complement strand
CGATTTAGCTTTTAGTTTGTTTTTTGTAGATGGGGAATGGCGCAGCGCCTGCCTCCATCCGCTCGATGTTATCGGCAAGGGTGCGGCAGGCGGATCGAGCGTAGGTGGCGCCCGACATATGCGGCGTTATAAACACATTGGGCATGCGCCAGTATGGGTGGTCTGTTGGCAAGGGCTCAACCGCGAATACGTCCAGCGCCGCCGCGCTAATATGCCCGCTTTCAAGGCTGGAGATGAGGGCGCTGTCATCGAATAGCGCGCCGCGCGACACGTTGACAACATTCGCTTTCGGCTTAATTAAGTCGAGCTTAGCCTGATCAAAAAAGTGCTCTGTATTCACGTTTAGCGGTAAACAACAAACCACTACATCGGCTTGGCCCAGCGCCTCTTCCAAGCCTTTTTCACCGTGCAAGCTGGTTACGCCCTCAACGTCTTGAGGTGAGCGACTCCAACCCAAAACTCTGAAGCGGTTAGCCGCAATGGTTTGTGCGATTTGCTGGCCGATTAAACCTAAGCCAATAATCGAGACCGTGTAATGTGAGGAATTTACATAGTCTTCGCGCCGCCATTGAGTGAGGCTCTGATGACGGCGGTACAGTTCAAAATTACGCTGAAAATGCAGCACCCAGTAAAGCGTGAACTGCGCCATGTCGGTGCCTACTTCTGGGTCGACCAAACGCACGATAGGCACGTCTGGCAAACTTGGCTGAGCATCGATCAGGTCCATCCCAGCGCCTAGATTAAACACTGCTCTCAAATTAGGGTAACGCTCTAAATCACCGTGCGGATGATCCCAGATCGCAGCGTAATGAATCGCCTCAACATCCGGAATATCGGGGAATACAAACACTGGCAATTCAGGTAGGTATTCGTTCAGATAGTGCACCCACGGCTCGTTATCATAGGGTGCATTATTCAACAATATGCTCATCGCTGATTTTCTACGGCAGTACGCTAAAGTAGCACTCAGTTAAGAAATATTTGAATCAGGAAAGCTCGACTTACGCTCTTCAATGTAAGCGATCAGAGCTTCATCGATGGCTGGATCCAGCTCTGGTGGCTGATACTCAGCGAGTAGTTTTTTGTATCGAGTATTCGCGCGCATCGCCATATCCGTAGCGCCGTCTTCGGTCCATTGTTCAAAGCTATTGTTGTCCGACAAATCTGATTGATAGAACGCATCTTTGAAGTTTCGTTGAGTGTGCTCACAGCCCAAGAAATGCTTGCCTGGTCCAACTTCTCGCAAGGCATCCATCGCTTGACCGTTCTCAGACATATCAATCCCTTCTGCAGCGATCCGAATCATGCCAGCCTGGTCTGCGTCCATCACGAACTTCTCGTACCCCATAGCTAGACCGCCCTCTAACCAACCTGCCGTATGGAGCGCGAAATGAACCCCTGCTTGCAAGGTAGCATTGAGTGTATTGGCGGCTTCATAGGCAGCTTGAGCGTCGGGTAGTTTGGATGATGTGAAACCGCCACCGCTGCGAAACGGCACACCTAAACGTCGCGCTAAGGCGGCGCCAATATTCATAACTTGAGCCGCTTCTGGCGAACCAAATGTAGGCGCACCCGTCTGCATGCTCATAGAGCTTACAAAGTTGCCATAAATCATCGGCGCGCCGGGGCGTATTAATTGAATTAGGCACATACCCGCCAAGGCTTCGGCCAAGCTTTGCGCTGCAACGCCCGCGGCTGACACAGGCGACATAGCGCCTGAGATAATAAACGGCGACACCATGCAGGCTTGATTATTGCGGGCATATACTTTTAATGACCCCAACATAGTGCCGTCAAAGGTCATTGGTGAGTTAGCATTGATCAAGTTCACCATAACGCAATTTTGATCGACAAATTCATCGCCAAACACCAACTTAGCCATGTTGACCGAATCCTGTGCCCTTTCGGCCAAAGTCACTGATCCCATAAAGGCTTTGTCTGAATACTTAATGTGCGAGTACACCATGTCGAAATGGCGCTTGTTCACAGGCAGGTCAACGGGTTCACAAACTGTTCCACCGGAGTGATGCAGATTGTCTGACATATAGGCGAGTTTCACGAAATTGCGAAAGTCTTCGATATTGGCGTAACGCCTGCCCTCATCCATGTTGTAGACAAACGGCGAACCATAGGCGGGCACCAACACCATATTATTGCCACCAATCTCGACACTCTTCGCTGGATTGCGGGCATGTTGGGTAAATTGTGCCTTCGCGGTCTTCTGAATGATCTCGCGACACATTCCACGCGGGAACTTAACCAGCTCTCCCTCCACCGTAGCACCGGCTTTCTCAAAGTAGTCGCGCGCCTCGGCGTCTTCGCCAAATACGATGCCGATCTCTTCCAAAATGGTGTCTGCGTTGTATTCAATCGTACTGAGCTGCTCATCATTAAGCATCTCGAAGTACGGAATTTGGCGCTTAATATAAGGCGGTGTTGGGGCTACCTGGGGAGCGTCATTCGAACCGCGGCGACGGCGGTTTCCTCGTCCTTCTCTTGGCATGGTTATCCTCGTTTTGTCTTGCGAAAGCAACTCTACTCGAGTCCCTTTGTAGTCTGATTAAATCACGGTATTACACCGTATGTTGTTTTGAGATGAACTAACGATCAGCCTTATCTCGACGGCGGCGATTGCGTTTATTTTGCTGACCAGCTACCGGCGATACAGAGAACTTCATACCGTCTACAAAATACTCTTGAAACTTCGGCTCATTCGCAGATTCAATTTTCCGTACTCGCTTCACCTTATCCTTGATGAGACGTCTTTGCGAAACATCCAGCAGGGCTTTGGTTGCGCCAACGCCAGCAGCATTGCCCACGGAGCGTATTTGCTCTTTGCTCGCACCCGGTATTAAATCAAGATCGGCGACATATTCTGGGTCTAAATGCGCCCCAAAAGCGCCTGCCAGCAGCACTGAGTCAAACTCGGTGCAGTCTAAATAATCCATTAACAGTTGCACGCCAGCGAACAAGGCCGCTTTAGCAAGTTGAATAGAACGCACATCAATCTGCTCAACGTAGATGGAATGATCACCCTGATCAACCAGTAGAAAACGGGCTGTATTCTCGCGCATATCAAATAAATGCGGCGCTTTAGACTGTACAAATAGCCCACCCTTATCGATTAAGCCAACTTGCGCTAAGCACACCATCACCTCAATGATCCCCGATCCACAAATACCAATTGCTCGGTGGTTTGCAGCGATAAAATCGGGGTGATCGGACCACTCCTCCACGCCAATAATTTTGTAGCGCACTGCTAAAGTTTCGGGATCAATACGAACACGCTCAATTGCGCCGTGAGATGCCCGCACGCCAGAGCTGATCTCGGCACCCTCAAAGGCCGGCCCTGTGGGCGATGAGGTGGCGTAGACCAGTCCGTCTTTCGCCAACATAATCTCAGCATTAGTCCCGATATCAACCAATAAGGAAGTTTGAGACTGCATGGTTTCAAACTCACTCAAGTACGCCGCCGCCGTATCCGCGCCAACGTGACCCGCAATCAAAGGCAGAAAAGCCACGCGTGCGCTCGGATACAAATCTAAACCGAGATCGATTGCGTTGACTTCCTGCCATTGCCGAGTAGCGACCGTAAACGGTGCTTGCCCCAAGGCAACTGGGTTAAGGCCAAAAAACAAGTGATGCATGATTGGGTTTCCAACCAACACCACTTCGAGCAGTTTATTCGCTTCAAGTTTTAAGTCTTCGCATGCGGTTTTAAGCATGGCGCAGAGTTTTTCGTGCACGGCAGCGGTCATTTTTTGATCGCCACCCGGGTTCATCATTACGTAGGACACTCGGCTCATTAGGTCTTCGCCGAACTTAATTTGAGGATTCATGGCGGACGATTCCCACAATAGTTTGCCCGTGCTTAAATCGTGAACGTACACTGCCAGAGTCGTTGAACCGATATCGATTGCTGCACCAACAATCGTAATTGGCTGAGCGTCGTTGCCAGAAGTGTCTGCTTGTGGGTAAACCGCAACGATGTCTGACTCATCGCGCAATGCGATAGTCAGTTTTGATTTCGACTCCTCTATGGTTTTTTGCAAGCCATTAAGCACGTGGAAATCAAACTTCGCTTCAATACCTTGTTCGCTCAGGCGCTCCAATAAGTTTTCAGTCGCCGCAGGATTATCGTCCATGGTCGCTTCAGCCAACTCCACATCGACTAAACGAATC
>CAZOIG010000245.1:0-4842 GCA_964579235.1 uncultured Gammaproteobacteria bacterium | reverse complement strand
TGAGGTTGAAGGTGAATACACTCGCTTAAACTCATTTGCGTTTCAGCACTTTGATGACTAGCGCTGACGCAACTTTAAACGCCTACTCACAACAATGACCAAATCCCAAGAAACCGCTGATTTCAACCTTTTCAACCCAGTGCATTGTCTCGCTTTGGGCTTTGGCAGCGGTTTGTTGCGACCCGCGCCGGGCACCTGGGGCACTTTAGTGGGCGCATTGATTATTGTCTTAATCGCATCACAGACAGGTACGCAGTCGTTGGCTTATTTTACCATCTGCGCAGTCATTAGCCTTGCGGGTATCTACATTTGCGGCAAAGCCGCTGAGGATGTTGGGTTACACGACCACGGTGCTATTGTTTGGGACGAAATAGCGGGGATCTTCGTGACATTGGCCTTCGTGCCGTATTCGATTACTGCACTTGTTGTCGGCTTTGTTTTGTTTCGCTTGTTCGACATCGTTAAACCTTGGCCGATTTCCTGGCTGGATGCCAAGGTCGGCGGAGGCTTCGGCATTATGATCGACGACATCATTGCGGCGGTTTATGCGGGGCTATTGCTGTATGCGTGTTGGTATTTTGATCTTTTGAACCTATTGGAACAACTCGGATGGTAATAGACGTTCAAAGCGGTCTTTGCAATGGCGTCGAGTATTGCCCCTCGCCAAATTGCGATGAGCGAGAGACTGCTGTAATTGATTGTCTCGTTTTACACTCGATTAGCTTACCGCCTGGGGAATACCACAACGCTCTCACCGCGCGTGAGCATCCAGTGACGCAATTTTTTAAGAATGAGCTTTTGATTGATGCGCATCCTTTTTATCAGGAGATTAAGGGCATCGCGGTATCCGCCCATTTCTTGGTTCGGCGAAACGGTCAAATTATTCAATATGTGCCTTTGCACAAGCGCGCGTGGCACGCTGGTGAGTCGTATGCCTTGCAAGGCAGCGGCCTGAACAACAACTCAATCGGTATTGAAATCGAGGGCTTTGATGAGGGCGATGATGGTTTTAGCGATGCGCAATATGCGGCATTGCTAGAGTTGATTCCGCAGATCCAAGCCTATGCTCCCAAAATTGGGGGCGCTATCTACGCTCACAGTGATATCGCAATTGGTCGAAAAACTGATCCGGGCCCATACTTTGATTGGAATAGACTGTCCGCAGTTTTGACGCAGTGCTAGTACTTGCCGCTCGGTAGTAGGCCTCGTGAGAGTGATTGTTTACTCGCCCTAAATCACTCTACATTATCTTGAAAATACCCCCTCAAGCCGCTTGTTCTTGCTTCGGTTCGCTGTCGCGCTTTGATATCATAAGCGGTTACTAATTCATTACACATAAACAAGGTTGAACCATGGCTAAATCCACATCGACTTCATCTACGCCGCGGGTTGCGGTTGTTGCAGGGCTGCGTACGCCGTTTCAAAAGATTGCAACGGGCTACAGCAAGGTGCCTGCACGAATCCTCAGTGCTCACTTAGTATCGGAGTTGGTCGCGCGAACGGGTGTCGAGAAACATTTGATCGAGAAACTTGTGTTCGGGCAAGTTGTTATGTCACCTGATGCGCCAAATATTGCACGCGAAGTAGTGATGGGGTCTAACTTGCCCGTCACTTGCGACGCCTACAGCGTGTCTCGCGCGTGTGCGAGTAGCTATCAATCGGCCGCAGATGTTGCAATGAATATTCAAGCCGGCCAAATTGATGTGGGTATTGCCGGCGGCGCTGATGTTATGTCGCAAGGCCCAATTAGTCTTAATAAAAAGATGACTGAGGCTATGGTTAAGTCGACCTATGGCAAGGGTTCAAAACTGGCCGCGTTTAAAGGCATAGGTCTAAAAGACCTGATGCCCGGTGCGCCAAGTATTAAGGAACCATCCTCTGAATACACGATGGGGCAGGCGGCAGAAAAAATGGCTAAAGAGAATCGTATTGCCCGAGCTGACCAAGACGAAATCGCTCATCGCTCACATACGAATGCTGCAAAAGCTTGGCAAGAGGGGTGGTTTGCCGAGCAAGTTATGGATGTTATTTTGACGCCAAAATACGCGGCGATTTCAAAAGATAACCTGTTCAGAGAAGGGTCTGAGTTGTCAAAGTACGCTAAGTTGAAGCCGGTATTCGATCGCGAAAATGGTTCAGTGACTGCGGCCAATAGCTCGCCCTTAACGGATGGCGCGAGTGCCGTTATGTTGATGAGTGAGAGCAAAGCGAAGGAGCTGGGTTTAAGCCCAATCGGCTACATTAAGAGCTATGCATTTGCAGCAATTGATCCGAATTGGCAAATGTTGATGGGCCCGTCATTCGCAACGCCTAAGGCGCTTGATGCAGCGGGCTTAACGTTGAAAGACATTGATTTAGTCGATATGCACGAGGCGTTCGCCGCGCAGGTCCTGTCAAACACGCAAGCCTTCGCATCAAAACAGTTTGCTGAAGAACGTTTGAATCGCTCGACCGCAATTGGCGAGATTGATTTTGACAACTTTAACGTATCCGGCAGTTCAATCTCCTTGGGTCACCCATTTGCTGCGACGGGTACACGTCAGCTCACTCAAATGTTGTATGACCTTAAACGCACTGGCAAGGGCTTAGGTTTGATCACAGCTTGCGCCGCAGGCGGGCTTGGTGCCGCTATGGTGCTCGAAGCAGCATAAATGCAGTCGGTCGCTCATGGCGGCCAATTCTAGAACACACATAGTTGAGACAGATATGAGTATTTTTACGTTCGAAAAAATTGACACTATCGCGGTTGTAACGATGGATGATCCATCGCAACCACAAAATGTTCTGAACCTTCAAGTTCAAGCTGACTACGAAGATATTTTTTCGCAAATCGAAGCGGATAAAAGTCTCACGGCCTTAATTTTCAAAAGTGGTAAACCTGGTTGCTTTTTGGCGGGCGCGGATATTTCGATGTTGCAAGGCATTGAAACCGAGCAACAAGCCTATGAGTCCTGTCATTTATTGCACGCATTTTTTCAACGCATTGTGGATCTGCCGATCACTACTGTCGCTGCAATCGACGGCGTTTGTTTGGGAGGCGGTTTGGAAATCAGCCTAGCGTTTGATTACCGCGTTGCCAGTAATGCCAAAGCCACCAAAATTGGCGTACCCGAGGTGCAACTTGGCATTTTGCCTGGCGGTGGAGGCACCCAGCGAATCCCGCGTCTAATTGATTTACCCAGTGCCTTGGACCTGTTGCTTACGGGCAAACAGCTATCGGCCGCTCGCGCCAAAAAATTGGGTTTGATTGACGGCGTGACTGAGTCAGAAGTGCTTTTAGAAATGGCTAAGAAGTTCGCAGCGAAAGGTAAGCCGCAGCGCAAACAAAGTTTGAAGGACCGCTTGATGAAGTCAGGCTTGGGTCGCAGTTTTGTGATTTCGCAAGCCCGTAAAGGCGTCATGAAGGCGACCAAGGGTAAATATCCTGCGCCGCTCAAGATACTGGATGTGGTGAATAAGGGCTTAGGCACTTCGCTTGCTAAGGGCCTAGACTATGAGGCGAAAGGCTTTGCCGAGTTGCTGATGACCCCAGAGTCAGAGCAGTTTGTAAACATCTTTTTCGCTACCACTGACCTAAAGAAAGACACCGGCGTAGACAGTGACGCAAAGGCAGCCCCGATTGACACGGTTGGTGTATTGGGCGCAGGACTTATGGGCGCGGGTATTGCTTACGTCAGTATGGATAGAGCGGGTAAAGACGTGCGACTCAAAGATATTGCCGTGGAGAGTTTGGCCAAAGGAGTGGCTTACGTGGGCAAAATCGTTGATAAAAAGCTGAGTCGTAGACGCATCAAACCTCATCAGCGCGAGGAAGTGATGAGTCGACTGACCAGCTCAATTAGCTACTCTGGTTTTGAGCGGGCTGACGTTGTGGTTGAAGCGGTGTTTGAGAGCTTGGAACTTAAACAGTCGATGGTCGCTGATATTGAAGCACTGGCAGATCGCCGCACAAGCGCGGAGCAACCAACAGTCTTCGCTACTAATACTTCGGCCATTCCAATTGATGACATTGCCGCCAAAGCCAAATACCCCGAACGCATAGTCGGCATGCATTACTTTTCGCCTGTAGAGAAGATGCCTTTGCTTGAAGTCGTTACCGGCAGCAAGACTGCCGATTGGGTTACTGCAACAGCCGTAGAGCTCGGTAAGCAGCAAGGTAAGACGGTTATCGTGGTGAACGATGGGCCCGGTTTTTATACCACCCGTGTGTTGGTTCCTTACAATATGGAAGCCGTACGAATCGTGCTCGAAGGCGTGTCGATTGAAGCAGTCGATAGCGCCCTTGAAGACTTTGGGATGCCAGTAGGACCAATCAAGCTTATGGATGAGGTGGGCATCGATGTTGGGGCACACATTGTCGTGACCTTGAACGAAGCTTTCGGTGATCGCATCCCCTTGATCGATGGGGTTAATCAAGTTTTAGATGATGACCGTCAGGGGCGTAAGAACAAACGTGGATTCTATGACTACTCGGATCAGTCCAAGGGCAAGAAAGTCGACATGAGTATTTATGATGTGATGGGCTTAGGTCGTGACCACGCTGGTTCTAAGACAATGTCCAACACTGACATAGCTGAGCGCGTGGTATTGTCGATGCTCAACGAGGCCGCTTATTGTCTGGAGGAGGGCATCCTAAGAAGCGCTCGCGATGGCGACATCGGTGCAATTTTTGGATTGGGCTTTCCGCCATTTCTTGGTGGTCCTTTCCGCTACATGGACTCTCTCGGTGCCACCAACGTCGTTGAAAAGCTACAAGCATTAGAGAAAGAGCACGGCGAGCGCTTCGCTCCCGCGCCTAGTCTGTTGAAGCTGGCTGAGACAGACTCAAAGTTCTACTCGGCC
>CAZOIG010000244.1:0-2024 GCA_964579235.1 uncultured Gammaproteobacteria bacterium | reverse complement strand
GCCGCCTGAGGCGTTTGTTCTGGCTGTGCTGTTCGGTGCAAATATGAGTTTTGCGACCCCTATGGCCTATCAAACCAATCTATTGGTAATGAACGCAGGCGGCTATACCTTTATGGATTTTGTTAAAGCGGGCGTACCACTCACTTTGATAATGTGGCTCTCGTTCAGTTTTATCATCCCGATGATGTACAACTTCTAGCAAGCGTAACTCACTGTTAAGGCAACGCTTATGGCGAGGAACTTGGGAGAACTAACGGCCCAAAACCATCTGCCAAAGTCGTTGCGCCTCTGCTTGAAGCTCTTCGCCCTGCGGTCTTGAGGTATTGAATTGCACGAAATCACTGAACGCGGCATTAGGGTTTAGCTCGATGCCCCACATACCGCTGAGCTGATTCGGTATCAGCGAATACCGCACATCAATAATGCGGTTCGGGTTTTCTGGGTCAACACCCAGGTGGTCATTAGAAAACCAGCGGAACCGCTCGATATCAGTCGCTTGCTGGCTTTGCGGATCAAGCCACGGAAAATGCGAGCTCACCGAAAGCACTGGGGTAGATTCGCCCTCGTAAACCTTAGCCTCGAATCCCGCACGAATCGCGTCAACATAGTAAGAACCATTGTGCTGATAAACACTTTTCCAGACCAAAATGTTTGCGAAACTCGGTTTTAGGCCTAGCGCTACCGGTTGATGGCCGCGTGATTCGGCTAGCTCTAGGGCGACTAACTCCGCTCTTTGCTGCTGAACTAAACCAAGCGCTAGATAGCTCAGCGCGTAAACGGCCGCGATGCTGGCGAGGCGCGTCGAGCTTCGCAAAAGCGCTACAACAAGCAGACCTAACAATGGCAAAGTGAATAAGGGGTCGATTACGGATACATTGTTCCAAGCAACTCGAACATCACTAAACGGCAGGAATAACTGTGTACCGTAAGTCGTGCAGGAATCGAGAAGCGCGTGCGTTGCGTACCCTGCAAAAGCGAACAAATACACACGCTTGAATGCCATTGAAGTCTGCGCCCGCGATCCAAACAGGCGTTTCAGCCCGACGTACAATGCAGCACATATTGCTGCACCGATGGGAATAAACAACAGAGCGTGAGTAAAGTGGCGGTGATATTCAAGAAAGAGCAATGGGTCAACGCTCGAACGAATCAAAACATCGATGTCTGCAGCTAGACCCGCGCCGAAGCCTATTGCCGCAGCCTCGAGCTTTTCTCGACGCTCGGATACAACAGAAGAAGCAGTCGCACCCACGAGCCCTTGGCTTAGAGGATCCACTAAAAGCCCTCTTTTACCAAGGTGACACTCAGCCCAGAATGCTCATCAAGCAAAGTGAGCTGACACGACAGTCGCGACCTGCCCTCGTCATAATCGTCAGCAAGCTCAAGCAAATCAGTCTCAATGCTGTCTTTTTCGGCAAAGGTCGCGTTGGAAGAGTCAGGCTCATCTAACCAAAGGTGGCAAGTTGCACACGAGCAACTGCCGCCGCACAAGGCCGCAATTTCGTCGAACTCCGCTTCCCTAAGGAGTTCCATTAAATTCATTGGCGGTGTGTACTTGAGGACGGACTCCTCTCCTTTTGAGTCGGTAACGTAGATCTCTGGCATAGCTATTTGGATAGTAATGAGTTACCGCATCGCTTTAGCAAAACTTTGAAAATAGAGCGTATAAAATCCTCGAGAGAAACATTAGCTCAATCCTAAACCAGTCGGTCGCTGGCTAAGTTTGCGAGAATTTTTATCTGCTGCTTTGTACGGTAGTTAATTTTCTGGCGCATGATATCATGCAGATCAAGAGCAGCTGTACACTTAGATTATGCATCAACCTTACGGGTTGAAGTATCAACCTACAGCAAACCTAAACACCCACATAGACGAATTTTAGATCCTCTACTTGGGCGGATATCAGTTAAAAAGGAAACACTATGACCGCATACAACGCGTTTTACGCTCAGTCTGGAGGGGTTACTCCCGTTATCAACGCCTCAGCTGCAGGCGTAATCCAGACCGCCGCACAACACGGTGAC
>CAZOIG010000243.1:0-2976 GCA_964579235.1 uncultured Gammaproteobacteria bacterium | reverse complement strand
ACCCGATGCAGGCGCTTTTTGGCGAGTTATTGAACAACATAAGGTGAATGCCCTATTCGCCGCACCAACCGCCTTTAGAGCGATTCGCGGGGTTGACGCCAACTGCGAGCTGATCAACCACTACGATACATCGAGCTTAAGAACCGTATTCGCGGCAGGTGAACGACTAGACCCAGACACGCAAGTATGGATGCAAGAACACATTGGCGTCGACGTGATTGATAATTGGTGGCAAACCGAAACTGGCTGGCCGATCGTTGCCAACCCTGTTGGCCTAGAAAAACTTGCGGTTAAACAAGGTTCTGCCAGCGTGCCCATGCCGGGCTACGAGATACACATCCTGGATGAACAAGGTCAGCCACTACCTGCCGGAAGCCAAGGCAAAGTTGCCATTAAACTGCCATTGCCACCAGGCTGTTTGAGTAGCCTCTGGCGGAATAAGCAACGATTCATCAATGAATACCTAAGTGATTTTAAGGGCTATTACACAACTGGCGATGGCGGTTACATTGATGCCGATGGGTATGTGTTCATCATGGGCCGAGTCGACGATGTGATTAACGTGGCGGGCCATCGCCTCTCAACCGGAGACATCGAAGAAGTGGTGGCCAAACACCGCAAGGTCAGCGAATGCGCTGTGGTCGCGCAGGCTTGTGACCTGAAAGGCGAAATACCCGTTGGCTTTGTTGTCGCAAAACTAGGCGATGGCGAAGCGCCAGAGGCTTTATATCAAGAATTGGTACAAAGTGTGCGCGATGAGATTGGTCCGCTTGCCTGCTACAAACACACCTTTATCGTAGAGAAGCTACCCAAAACTCGATCTGGCAAAATCTTGCGCAAAACGATCAAGCAAATACTTAATGCCGATGAGCTGAGCGTACCGCCGACCATTGAAGATCCGAGTGCACTCGACTCACTGAAAGCCATAGTCACTTCTCAGAACGGATAGCGCGAGGTCTACACCATGCAACCTGAACTCGCCGCAATTGTTGACTTTTTAGCCGACATAAAGCCGTTTAACGTACTTGAACAAACCGATCTTCACTGGGCCGCTGAACAAATCGAGATTAGTTATCACCGTAAAGGCAGTGACGAGACGATTCTAGATCTAGAAAACCCGAGCTTGTTTATTGTTCGAGCTGGGGCGTTTGACGTAAACAACAGCGAGGGGGAATTGCTCGACCGCGTGGTTGAGGGCGGATTTTTCGGCTTTGTTTCCTTACTCACTGGCAGCTCAGGGGGTAACACGGTAAAAGTGCATGAAGACGGCCTGCTCTATCAAATTGACAAAAAGGCGTTTAAGCGATTGCGTGAACGCTGCGACGAGATTGATCAGTTCTTCAACAACGCGTTTGAACAACGTCTGCGCGTGGGCTTACGTGCCAGAGCCGACAATCAAGCCTTGGCTGCCAGAATCGGCGACATCATGACGCCCAAGTTTGAAAGCGTTGGCATGAACGCCAGCATTGAAGAAACCGCTAAACGCATGGCTGAACTGAACATCGCTTCAATCGGCGTAACTGATCAAGACGGTAAGCTAGGCGGTATTTTTACCGACAAAGACTGCCGCGCGCGAGTAATAGCCAAAGGCGTAAGTTACGCCGAGCCCATCAATCAAGTGATGACTAAAGATCCTATTACGGTGGACGAAAACCAATTTGTACATGAAGCCAACTATCTAATGGCGCGTTATCAAATAAAGCATCTGCCGGTCACCACCCAAAACGGTGAGGTGGCTGGCATGGTGACATTGAGTGATCTAATTCGATTACAGCGTTCTGATCCGGTGCTAATTATTGGCGAGATACATCGCGCAAAAACAGTTGAAGGCGTCATTGACGCCAGCCATAAGATTCCTGATTTATTGCGGCAGATGATAAAAATGGATTTGCGCGCCGACGACCTTGGCCGCATCCTCACCTCGGTAACGGGTGCTCTTACCCGCCAACTCATTGATTTGGCCCAGCAGCAGTTAGGGCCAGAGCCGATTCCGTTTGTTTGGTTAGCATTTGGCTCGCAAGGTCGGCAAGATCAATCCGCAAAGTCTGATCAAGATAATGGCTTGCTATTGAGTAACGACTACCAACCAGAGCACGCGCCCTACTTCGCCGCGCTCGCCAAAATAGTTAACGATGGCCTAGATGCGTGTGGTTATGTGTATTGCCCAGGTGACGTGATGGCAAGCAACCCGCAGTGGTGCCAACCATTAGCTGGGTGGCAAAGCGCGTTTTCAAACTGGATTACTCAGCCGTCAACCAAAGCGCTGATGCACGCCAGCATCTTTTTCGATCTGCGCCCGATTCACCATAGCGATGGCGCCGAGGGTTTGTTTGATGCCCTACAAACCAACATCCTGCAGCACGCCGCCGAGAACACCATCTTCTTACAGATGATGACGAGCAACGCGCTGGACTTAACCCCGCCAATAGGTTTCTTCAAGCAGTTGGTGATTGACCATTCAGGCGAGCATCGCAACACCTTTGACGTAAAACTGCGCGGCATGATGCCCATTACCGACATTGCCCGCATCCACTCACTTGCCAACGGCGTAACAGCGGTTAATACGCGCGAGCGGATCAAGGCATTAGCTGAGATAAAGGCGCTCTCGCCACACGATGCAGAAAACTTGCTGGATGCCCACGAGTACATCGCGCATCAACGACTCTTGCACCAAGGTGAACAGCTAAGCCGTGGTGAAGACGCCGACAATCACCTAAACCCCGAGCAATTCAGCGCCTTAACCATTCGCCACCTCAAAGACGCCTTTAAAGTAGTGCGTGACGCACAGCAAGGCCTAAAGATGCGCTACGGGCATGGCTTGCTCTAGTTATGTTTTCGCATTTAAAACAAACACTTACACAAAGAAAACGCCGTAGACTTGCAGACCAATGCAGCTCAAAAGCATTGCGCGAATGCTTAGATGCACCACTGCCCGCACTCAACGCTGATGCAGCGGATGTAGACTTTTTGGTGTTT
>CAZOIG010000242.1:0-2745 GCA_964579235.1 uncultured Gammaproteobacteria bacterium | reverse complement strand
GGGTTTAACCATCCATTGTTTATTCTGTACTCGAGCGGAACGACTGGTGCGCCAAAATGCATCGTTCACGGTGTTGGTGGAACGCTGTTACAACATTTAAAAGAGCATCGCTTACATAACGAAGTTAAGCCAGGCGACCGCGTTTTCTATTTTTCGACCACTACTTGGATGATGTGGAATTGGCTGGTTTCTGGGCTCGCGTCGGGCGCAACCATTTTGCTTTACGATGGTTCGCCTTTTTATCCTAGCCCCAGCGTCCTATTCGACTACGCTGAAACCGAAAAGATGACGCATTTTGGAACTTCGGCTAAGTACATTGACGCACTCAAGAACATCGAATACGACGCCGCCAACACGCATGATTTGTCGAACTTGCGCGTCATTAATTCCACCGGTTCACCGCTGGCTGCCGAGAGCTTTGACTATGTCTATGAATCGATAAAGTCGGATATCTATTTGGCGTCGATTTCTGGCGGCACCGACATCATTTCCTGCTTTGTTTTAGGTAACCCGACCGCAAACCTGTATCGGGGAGAAATAGCCTGTAAGGGCTTAGGTATGTCAGTCGAAGTCTGGAATGATGACGCCCAGCCCGTGACCGAGGAAAAAGGCGAGTTGGTCTGCACCCAGCCGTTCCCCAGTATGCCGATATACTTCTGGAACGACACTTCTAAGGAAAAATACAGGAGCGCCTATTTTGAGCGTTATGACGGCATTTGGGCGCAAGGTGATTACGCCGAAATTACGGCTAACGATGGTGTGATTATATACGGACGTTCCGATACGACCTTAAATCCAGGCGGCGTGAGAATCGGAACTGCCGAGATCTATCGCCAAGTTGAACAAATATCGGGCGTAGAAGAAGCGGTGGTGATTGGTCAGCCTTGGCAAGACGATGTGCGCGTTGTGCTCTTTATTGTGCTCGCGCCTGAGCTGGTCTTGGACGAAGAACTGAGCCAAAAAATTAAGTCAACCATTCGCCAAGGCGCGAGTCCGCGGCATGTGCCGGCCATTATTATTCAGGTCGCCGACATCCCAAGAACTAAATCAGGAAAAATTAGTGAGCTGGCGGTAAAGGATACAGTGATGGGCAAGGCGGTTAAAAATACCACCGCGCTCGCCAACCCAGAGGCGCTAAAACACTACGAGACCCTAAAAGAACTCGCTGAATAAAACTGCTTTCAGCGAGTGCTCTCATCATTTCGCAGAGCAGGCTAACCCGTATTTCGTAGGCCTGTTGCAATCCCGTTAATGCTATTCAAAGCAGGTTTTAACCACGGAGATTCGAGCCGATCCTCAGCTTGGTCTAAGCGCCTTAAGAGGCTAACCTGAATATAGTTAAGCGGGTCTAAATACGCGTTACGCCAACGCACTGAACGTCCGATGCGAGGGTAGTCGGTCATCATCTCAGTCTTGCCGGTAATGCCCTGAATCGCCTTGACCGTGGATTCAAATTCATCGCGCATGCGCTCATAAGTCTGCTTGGCGAGCTCTGCATCACTGCACAAGGTGCTGTAGCGCTCGGCAACCGTTTGGTCAGTTTTAAGAATCACCATCTGCGAGTTTGAGATAAAGTTTTTGAAATATCGCCACTCCTTCGCCATGGTTTGCAGAGTATCTAATCCGCCGGCTTCGATGGCTTGGTTTAATGCGTGCCCAAGACCATACCAGCCGGGGATATTCTGCCTAGACTGTGACCAGCCAAATACCCAGCCGATGGCGCGGATCGAGCTCTTACTGTAATCCTGTTTCTTACGATGCGATGGGCGCGAGCCAATATTGAGCAGGCCGATTTCTTGGGATGGCGTGGTTTCGTAGAAATAGCGCATTGTGCCAAGGTTGTCGTCAGTGAGATCACGAAATTCTCGTTCGCCTGCGGCAACCAAGTTGTCCATCATCGAAGCGAACTCTTCTGGCTCTTTCTGCAGCTCCGTGTGCACGCTTGCCTTGAATAAGCCGGTTAAGCCAACGGTTAGTTCGTATTCCGCAGTTTCCTGAAAGTTGTACTTAAACGACAGCACTTCACCTTGCTCAGTAAACTTGATTTTGCCGCGCACAGACCCCGTTGGTTGGCTCAGTATCGACTCATGAGTTGGGCCACCGCCACGACCGACCGTGCCGCCACGACCATGGAACATCAAGCAGCCTAAAGAGTGACGGTCGGTGATGCTTACAATGTTTTGCTGGGCTTTATACAGGTTCCAGCTCGACGCCAGAATACCGCCGTCTTTGCAAGAATCCGAATAGCCTAACATCACCTCTTGGGTGTTGTTGTTAAAGCTCAATAATTGACGATAGCTGGGGTTAGAGAACAGTGCGTCGAGTGTCGGTTCTGCGTGCTCCAAATCCTCTACGGTTTCGAACAATGGGGCAATGTGGATATGGCTAACTAAACCGTCTTGACCGTGTTCAATCAGGCCTGCTTGCTTGGCGAGTACCGCAACTTCTAGCAGATGGCTGGCTTCGTGTGTCATTGAAATTATGTAGCTGCCAAAACATTTAGAGGAGATGGTCGCATGCATTTGTTTCATCAAAACAAATACATCCAGTACTTCAGCGGATTGCAAAGTGATCTGACTGCGGTCAAAACTTAAAGGCTTGGTCGCGTTGAGTTGTTCGGTCAGCCAGTCTTGGCGCTCGGTCTCGTTCATGCCAAGGTAGTCGATTGGGGTCGACATATTGGCTGCCATTTCGGCGATGGTTTGCGAGTGGAGTGTCGATTCTTGGCGTATATCCATTTTCGCA
>CAZOIG010000241.1:0-4728 GCA_964579235.1 uncultured Gammaproteobacteria bacterium | reverse complement strand
CAATCAAGGTATTGCCCTCTTGCTTGGCTAGTATTGCTTATCCCACACACAATGCAGGCCAGCGCCACCCGCATCAACCATACCCGTTTCGCTTTGCGCATACCTAACCCCGAAATAAATTGTTGAACATACCTGGCACTTCAATGATCGGTCTTTCCCCACCATACCCGGAACTCATGCGCGGGAATACTTGGGTACCCGAGTTGGGGTAGACCCAGTCTGCGACCTTGCTGAATAATTGGTCTAACTCGGTGCGAGGCGTGATATCAGGGGTTCTATACGAAGGCTCAGAATATTTGGCGAGCTCATCGTCTTGCGCGTAAGCGCCGTACAAACCACCGCGCACGCGTTCGCCAATCACAAACATCAAATTACCTTTACCGTGGTCTGTGCCAAAGCCAGCATTGTCGCGAATTTGTCGTCCAAATTCCCCGGCAGCGGTAATCACCAAGTTGTTTTTATCGTTCTGGCTTAAAGAATTCCACAATGCCGAATAACCGCCGTGTAGGGCATTTGGATCAGTTGGGTTCGAGCCAATTTGCCCACCAAAAATATCCCTAAAGCCGTTCTCGATACCACGAGCAAGGTCAGGATTATTTGGATCATCTGCGAGGCCAGCGGGTACTCTTCGCTGTTGATCGTGAGAATCCCAGCCGCCGTACTCCATAGAAATGGAGCGTGGAGTCAGTAGATCGTTGCACGCGATTAGGTCGAAGACATTGCGGATTTGCCCGCCGAAGTAACGATCTCGCAATACGCGCCTATTTTCTTGATTTGCATTTTGGTTAAGCGTGGTTGACTCGCTGTACAGCGCTAGGATTGTTTCAGGAATATCGACGGTGGCTAAGCGTTGATTGATCAGGTTTCCAAACCGCCTCGCTTTTTCTTCATGCTCCAAAAACTTGCGCCGAGCACGCGTTATAGAATTCGAGTTTCGCAGACTCTGATGATAGGTTTTACTAGCACGCGCAATTTTTGTGCCCCAGCTGTAAAACTGATTATCTTGCGGGTCGTAATCGTTCATGCCTATCTCTCTTGAGTCACTAATCGAGATCACATTGGCATTGTCGATTTTATTAGGGTTGTAGTTGGTGGCGCTACCAGCTGGCCCAAAGCAATAGGGCAGCAGGCTTTGGGTTACCGAGATTGAATTGCCACCCGCGGAGCGGGCAACACGGCCACCCCAGCCAGAGCGATCTTGATCGTTTAATTCAGACAGAATATTGCCTTGGTGTAATTGCAGACTGGAATGATCGTGCGCTCGATTCTGGCCGCCGACCGCGTTAAATACCATGGCCACCTTGCCCGCACGAAACATATCAATCAGCCAGCCAGCTTCGCGCCAGATGCCGAAGGTCAAACCACTGTTGAGGCCATTTATGTCAACCAAACCCGAAGGCCAGCCGCTTCCGTTTACGGTAAAGTGAACATAGTCTTGGTTCCAGCGCTCTTCTGCCGTTTGCCCAGCTTGGGCGAGAGCGTGTGCACGAGCACGGTGTTGCCAATACGCATTGGCGAGGGTGCCAGGTGTGGCATCGTATTCGGGCACGACGAGATGCCGCATGTCTGGGCCGCCATTAAGAAAAAGATTAAGGAGTAATCGATTGTTCAGTGGCGCGGGTGCTGCGGATGCCGTCCTTAGGGCTGGTGTAGTGCCTGCGAGCAAAGCGGTAGCTAAAGCCGATTGCAGGAAGCGTCTTCTAGGCTTGTTGAAATTGTTCATTATTCGACCTCCGCAAACACGTATGGAGTGGTGAAGATGAAGGCGATCGCTGCATGGACACGTTCTCGAGCGTGTTCGCGAAGGTCTTTACCTTGGTTAGAGCCAGAATTAGTCAGCAAAGGCAGTGTATTGTTACCTAACTCATTGAGAAGCTGTTGGATTAGGGCATCCTCTCTAATCTCGGTTTCCGTGTAGGCCTTCTCTAAAAGATCTAGTTCAGTCTGGGTGAACTCGGAACTGCCATTGTTGTCGTTGCGGCAATAATTATCATCACGTCCATTGCTCATCAGATAAGCAATGCTGATAGCCTGTTGCGGTGATTGCAGTTGCAGGTCGCGGACCGCACACATGAGTAAGTTGAAGTCGTAAAACCGATTCTGATCTGAAGTACTGCCAGGGCTCTGGCGCGTTGCCCCAAGAATACTCAGCAAATGCGCTCGCTCGAGTTCGCCGTAATGCTCCAAGCTACCCGTTATATGGCGCCACAGCCACTCCGCGGCATCCTCAACATAGAACTCGCCATCTTGTGCTCGAGGCAGAAATGCCTGCCATTTTTTGTCCCACGGACTACCTTGGTCACAGTTGCTGCAACTTATCACGTCTCTAAATCGGTAGTCTTGTTCGGTGAGTAGGTTGTAGTTGCGTTCATAAATTGTAGAGGAGTCCGATGCTTCGGCCGAGGTCTGCCCACCAAACACGTTGTGCAGTGGGCTGAATACTTCGCCTGCTTCGTCTTGATAGATGATGCTCTCAACCGGAAAGCCAGCCCGACCGTTGTTGTAGCGACTGCCTAAGAAGTAGCCTTCGAGGTTGTCTAAGTTGAATTTATTGGCTTTGTATAGAGCGCGCTCAAAGCTAGTGAAATACTTTGCTTGAGAGCGAGAGTGAAATAAGGTTGATGTTGCATAGGCATGAATAAAGTCCAAGAAGGACTTGTTCGCACCCATAGCCGCCCACGCGCGACGTAATTGAATTCTACGTGATTCACTTAAGTTGTCGTCTGCGAGTCCGGTAATAATCATCACGGGTAGATTCTCTAGTGCCTCCGGATGGAGAATTGAGCGCGGCATTAAGTCGTCTATTTTTTGACTCGCATCACCACCTGTAATGTTCTGCCCTAGAATGAACACGGGATCGATGTGATGGTATTCAGTCTCAAACACAACGATGTTGTCTGGGGCATTGTTTTGACCAACTCGCATATCCGTCAACATTTTGGCGGTTTCGGGAATGGTGACGTCTTCGTGATTTGGGTCGTCGCTGCCAAATATTCCGTAGTACAGCTGGTGGATCTCGCGAGCAAAGTCTTCGTTGCAATCACACTCTTCGCTCAGTCTATTCCAGCGGTTGTCTGAATGACCGTACTGGGTCGCAACCGCCGCACTCTTGGCTGCGGCACCTAATACTTGGTGGTAGGGAACGCCTGCTTCGTGTGCCTCCATAATGACGTCGTAATACTCGGTGATTTGGTCACGGCTTACCCCAACTTCTCGGTTTACAGCCAAGTGATAGTTGGTTTCCCAAAAGCCAATGCGCTGTCTGAATGGATTGAGCCCACGCACCGTTACCATTCTCAAAAATGAATCTTCGAATCGATAGCCATCGAGCCCTAACTCAGCGCGGTTGTTGCTGGGGATAGGAATGTCAGAGGCTTCTGAGGAAATGAAATTTACGAAGCTGCGCAGCGTGCCATAACTGGACTCTGTTTGGGTATACCGCTCGCAAGGTGTGTCGCTATCGCAGGGAGTCCGTGGTGATAATTTTGGGTTGTGCTCATTAAAGTTGAGCATCTCGCGAATAGCGTCGTGAGCCGGCATATCGGCCCAGTCTTGGATCTGCGCGTCGAGTGCGTGCCCGCCGAACGCGAAAACGCTTAACACTTTACGTACGGCCGCGTTGTCCCAGCCGCCTCGGGTGACTTGTGGCAAAGTCAGCTCGGTTTGATTGGTGCTGCTCAGCTCAATGTTTGACAGCTCCACTTCAAGACCAGAATTTTGGAACTGAAAACTTAAGTAATTGATCTCGGCATTCAAGCCCACAGTAAAGGTCACACAGTTATCTTTACTTATCGTGTAGCTTAGATCTCGACCATTGAGCTCAATGACTAAATCACCCTGCTGGATAGCATCACTAGTGCTGAGATCGAAACATAACTCTGTGGTTTCTGATTGCGGTTCAAATACGAAATAGATGTCGGATGAGACTCGATACGTGTTTGAGTCAAGTTGCCCAAGCGTAAGGTCTACGCGTTGCCCGCTGGGTTCGTCAATAGCGGGCAGCAGACCGTCCAACAAATAGTTGTTGATAACATTGAGCACAGCAGCAAGATTTCTTGAATCCTGCTGCGCATAGGACATTTGCGGAATACTAAGACAGAATGCCACCGTAAGACTCAGCAGCAGCTGACCAACGGGCGTGTTTGATCTGACAGTTCGCTTAGAGCGGGCTTGCTGCGCTTGTGGTGCGAACAGCAAACTCCGTAGAGAGTGGGGTGTGGTACTGAGTCTCAAGGCTAACCTCTTTCACAAAAAACAACCCCGTTGTTTTTGTTTGCGGTGTTTTAACCACAAGGTATTCGCTCTAGCCAAAATCTGATTCTCATTAGTGGGAGTATCAGTCATATTTACGGCGAGCGAGTAAAGCAAAAACTCAACCCAGACTTATTGTGCACGAGAACACGGCCATTCGTCTACAAAAACCGACTAACGGTTCAAAATCTGACTTAGGCGTTAGCTTCGGCCTGCTTAAAAGCGCCATCTTTTATTCGACACCAGCAATGCTTGTCTGTACCATCCGCCGCTTCGTTTGATTAGTAGACACTGTGTGCGAGTACTCAAGGCGAGTGCTGCGTTTTTACAACGTTTTTACAACGTTGTTACAACATAGTCCGGCTAGCTATTTTCCTGCATTTTGACCAGCGACTGCTTCGGTTGTTGGTTGCAACTCGTATCGATTTCATGAACTTACCTTCTTTAGCACAAGCGCGCACCGAAATACTCTCTGGT
>CAZOIG010000240.1:0-7970 GCA_964579235.1 uncultured Gammaproteobacteria bacterium | reverse complement strand
GAGATGCTGAAGCCTTGCTGGAGTCTATTCCCAGCCAATTCGCAAAGTTCGTTCGCTCGTATTTTAGAGCATTCCCTGAGTCAGGTAATGCGCCAGTAGCTCGCGATAAGATTTTCACAGCCATTAATGCGGGTACTGCAGTAATGGCGTATATGGGTCACTCATCTCAAGAGTCTTGGGGGCGTACAAGCCCTGCGCTATTAACTCAAAGCGACATTTCGGCGTTCAATAATATTGATAAACCAACTCTGGTCACGCAATGGGGTTGCTGGAATACGTACTTTGTACACCCTGACGGCGACAGTTTGGCTGAGTTGTTCCTAAATCCTGGGCTCAACGGCGCGGCAACTGTACTGGGTGCGAGCACTCTTACCAAAGCGTCGAGTGAATTTTTACTTGCTCAAGAACTGAATCGCTTCATGTACAACCGTGGCGAAACAATTGGTTCGGCTGTAATCAAGGCTAAGCAGGCATTGTCGCTAATTGAGGAGTCAGCCTCAGACGTGCAATTAGGTTGGCAGATTTTGGGTGATCCAGCATTAGTGATTAACCAATAAATAGCTTTAGTTAGTCGGCTTACGCGGTAGGCCAGAACTAAAAAAGGGCGCGCTTTGCGCCCTTTTTTAATGCTCTTAATTAGATTCCCCATTGAACCTTTGGCTCATCTCTGAGAAGAGCCTTTAGCTTATAGAGCGTATAGCTCCGACGAGCAGACGAAGCGAAGATCGGCTATTCTATAGAAAACGTTCTAAGTGAATTATTCGCTATTAGATTAAGAACCAATCAAGTAGCACGGCCATAGGCTGGATACATCGGCACACATTATGAAGAATCAACCAGATTGGTGGGATCCCTATTCTTGCCAGCCTTATAAGCTTAAAGACGAGCTCAAGCCACGTAATCGATGGGCCAATATTTGGGATTACGTAAAAACAGCGCTAACAGCACTTATTGGCCTACCTTTCATTCTGCTGAGCTATCTTTTGTTGCGTGAGAAGCCCAGCACAACCTCTGCGCAGGAGTTTATCGGGCTTAGCGTGGATCTAGGTTTTGGCTACCAAGATGAAATGATCCAAATGATTGAAGAGCTTGGTGTTCAAAACATTTTGCTAAGAATTCCAAGTTGGGATGCAGACAATCTTGGCGAGTATGTTGAGTTTCTTGAAAAGCTTAATCAGCGTGAGTCAAAAGATGTTGTCATTAACATCCTGCAAAGTCCGTTCAGCACCCAAGACTACGATTTGTGGCAGAGTCAGGTGCGCGCCATTTTTGCTGCGACCTCGTCGTTTACCAATCAATTCTGGATAGGTAACGCGATCAATCGCACTAAGTGGGGCTGTAAGTATTCGGGCGAGGCTTTGATCTTGCAGGAAAAAGTAGAGGAGTTACGAGCGGAGTTTCCTGACTTGTTTCTGCTTGGTTCATCGGTGATAGATTTTGAACCGCTATTAACTTGGCGTAGTTTATTCAACTTCGCGAAATTCAAAATCGAAGCCACTGCGGCGCTGATGTACGTTAATCGGCGTCATTCTCCATACGGTACGCAATACGGTATTTTCGACCTAAAAAATAAGTTGCGATTAAGCAAAGCGCTCACTCGGCTTTCCAATAAGAGCGCCAACAGTCTTTGGATTACCGAGACTAATTGGCCTTTGCTCAATACAAAACCCTATACGCCCAACTCGGGTAACCCAACGCGTACTGTGGACGAAGAGACCCAAGCTCTTTATCTAAAGCTTTATTATCAAATCGCGCATCAAAGTGGCTGGGTTGAGCGCGTTTACTGGTGGCAGCTGATTAATCCAGGCTATGGCTTGGTTGATCATCGCGATGGCAAGTTAAGAAAGATGCCAAGCTATGCGGCGTTCAAAGAGCTATTAGACGGCGAGCTGTCTCAGCCGCCAGTAAAAAGCTAGCCTGCACTCAGCGGTCTATCCATCGGGCTAGGCTGTGTAAGTAGTAACGCCTTGCTCGTTTGAAAGCAGCAATACATCGGCAGGTCGAGCCGCGAACAAGCCGTTGGTAACAACCCCTGCAATCTGGTTGATCTTTAGCTCTAGCTCAACCGGATCCATGATCTTTAAATCATGAACGTCGATTATGTAATTGCCGTTGTCTGTTACCACACCTTCGCGATAAATTGGGTTGCCGCCCAACTTAACTAATTGTCGTGCAACATAAGACTTGGCCATTGGGATGACTTCAACTGGTAAAGCAAATGCGCCAAGTACAGAGACGAGCTTGGAATCGTCTGCAATACAGACAAACTTCTTACTCGCCGCTGCCACGATTTTTTCACGCGTGAGTGCTGCGCCGCCGCCCTTTATCAAATGCAAATGCTTGGTTGCTTCATCGGCGCCATCGACGTAAATCGGTAGTTCACTGACTTGGTCTAGTTCAAGTACGCGAATACCGTGTTCTTTAAGGCGCTTGGCAGACTCCTCGGAACTAGCAACAGCGCCGTCGATTTTGCCTTTGATCTTGGCGAGTTCGTCAATAAAGCAGTTGGCAGTTGAGCCGGTGCCGACCCCGATAATCCAATCCCATTCGATGTATTCGATTGCGGCTTCGGCAACCATTTGCTTAGCGTTTTGTGACATATTATTTCCGTTCGTAGCTTATGTAGTCAAAGTGCGGTTCAGAGTCGCGAACTTTGATGCGGTTGGTTTCTTTGAAGTCGTCTTCGCTGAAAATGGGGAAGTAAGTATCGGCTATAGGCGCGTCAAAAACTCGTGTAATTTCGAGCTTGGTGGCAAACGGTAGAAACAGCTTATAGATTTCTCCGCCACCGATGATTGAAACTTTTTCAGGGTTCTCAGATTTGGCTATGTCTAGACTCTCGTCTATTGAACGTGCAATAACCACACCCTCATGTGACCATTCTTTATTGGCTGTGAGCACGATATTGGTTCGCCCTGGTAGGGGTTTGCCAATACTGTCAAACGTCTTACGACCCATGATGATGGGTGCGCCGATGGTAAGCTCCTTGAAGCGCGGTAGGTCGCCAGGCAGGTACCACAATAATTCGTTGTCTTTGCCCATCTCGCCGTTATCGCCAACGGCCGCCACAAATACTATGTCCATATTCATATGCTTCCCAGTTTAAGAATCAAGTAAGTCATCGATCCTTATACTGCGACCGGTGCGCTGATTGCGGGAGCCGGGTTGTAGTTTACTAATTCAAAGTCATCATACTTAAACGCAAACAAGTCGTCGACGTCCGGGTTGATGCTCATGGTTGGCGGGGCTGTCGGTTTGCGCTGTAACTGCGTTAGGACCTGTTCTTCGTGATTATTGTAGATGTGTACGTCGCCAAATGTGTGTACGAATTCGCCTGCTTTAAGATTGCATACTTGAGCAACCATTAGGGTTAGCAGAGCATAGCTGGCAATATTGAAGGGCACGCCGAGGAATAGGTCGGCACTGCGTTGGTACAACTGGCAGCTCAGGCGATTGTCAGGTGATACATAAAACTGAAACAGGCTATGACAAGGCGGCAGACCTGCTTTGGCCATTTCTTCTATCTCCGCTGGATTCCAAGCGGACACAATCAAACGTCTAGAAGTAGGGTTGCGCTTGATCTCTTCAACCACATCGGCAAGTTGATCCACGCCCGAAAAATTACGCCATTGTTTGCCGTAAACCGGTCCTAATTCGCCCCACTTTTCAGCAAACGCTTGATCCTCTTTAATTTGATCAATAAATTCAGCCAATCGTTGTTTCCACTCGCTACTGTGTTTCTCAATGACGATATTGTTTTGCTCGAGATAGCGCTGAAATGGCCATTCGTTCCAGATGCCTACGCCGTTTTCGACTAAGTAGCGAATGTTGGTATCACCCTTAATAAACCAAAGCAGTTCGTGAATTATTCCACGCAGGAAAACCTTTTTGGTGGTGAGAAGCGGAAAACCTTCTGCTAGATCAACGCGTAACTGTCGGCCGAATACGCTGCGCGTTCCGGTTCCCGTGCGATCGTCTTTACCAACGCCGTTGGTGTATACGTCTTGCAGTAAGTCGAGATAGGCTTGCATAAGTTGACCTTAATTTTTGGCTTTAACTGGCGTTCTCTCGTGCTACCGCTCGATACCCAATGTCGGTTCGGTAGTAAACCTCGTCCCAATCAATTTGTTCAACGGCCGCATACGCCGCTTGTTGTGCTGCGCTTACAGTCTCACCAAGCGCGGTAACACAGAGCACTCGCCCACCCGCCGTAAGCAGTTTACTGTTTTCTAGTTGAGTGCCCGCTTGAAATACTTTTACTGACGCACTTTCGGCACTGTCTATGCCTGAAATCACTGCGCCTTTTGCATAGGCTTCAGGATACCCTCCGGCGGCTAAAACAACGCCAAGCGCGGCTCTATGATCCCAGTCAGCCTCAGCTTGATCAAGCTCTTGGTTTAAAGCAGCTAGACACAGCTGTGCTAGATCGCTCTTTAAGCGCATCATAATAGGTTGTGTTTCGGGGTCGCCAAACCGACAGTTATATTCCAACACTTTCGGTGTGCCGTCTTCAGCCACCATGATTCCAGCGTACAGAAAACCAGTATAAGGATGCCCTTCAGCCGCCATACCCTTAACCGTTGGGTATATCACTTCATTCATTATTCGCTGATGCAAAATGTCATCAACAACTGGGGCTGGGGAATAAGCGCCCATGCCGCCGGTGTTAGGCCCTTGATCGCCGTTATCACGGGCTTTGTGGTCTTGTGATGTAGCCAGCGGTAAAACATTTTCGCCGTCGACCATACAAATAAAGCTGGCTTCTTCGCCGGCCAAAAACTCTTCAACTACAACTCGAGCACCTGCGTCGCCAAACTTGTTCGCCAACAACATATCCCGAGCCGCGGCCTGCGCTTCTTCAACGCTTTGCGCAACGATTACGCCTTTTCCGGCTGCTAATCCATCGGCTTTCACCACGATCGGCGCACCTTGTTCAGCTATGTAGTCGCAGGCGAGATCGGCGTCAGTGAAGTTTTGGTAGGCACCTGTCGGAATGTTGTGCTTGGCCAAAAAGTCCTTGGTAAAAGCTTTGGAACCTTCTAGTTGAGCCGCGCCTTGGGTTGGCCCAAAACACGCTAGATTGCGTTCCCTAAAGGTATCAACCACGCCCAATACAAGCGGCGCTTCAGGCCCAACGATGGTTAGCGCAATGCCTTGTTCTGCGGCAAAGTCAGCAAGCCCTTGAATATCGTCTACAGCGATATCAACATTGCTGGTTTTTGCTTCGGAAGCGGTGCCAGCATTACCAGGTGCTACAAACACCTGCGTAACCGTGTCGGCTTGCGCGACCTTCCATGCCAGTGCGTGTTCACGACCACCGTTACCAATAATAAGAACTTTCATAAAATCTATTTGCGAGAGGGATAAACGAGAAATTGCTGTGCGCAATTTTTAGAAGCCCGATTTTACACGCAAACACACAATTCTCCGAATCTTGAGAACAAAAAGCGCAGGACTAAATCTAAAACGTTTGGGGCTGACTAAATGGTATATTCTGCGACGGATCAAAATCATAAATAAATCGGGCATCATGTTTCATATCGTTCTGCACAACCCGCAAATTCCACCCAATACAGGTAATGTTATTCGGCTGATGGCGAACACGGGGTTTAGGCTACACTTGATCGAACCGCTCGGTTTTGATTTTGAAGAGAAAGCTCTACGCCGTGCTGGTTTGGACTACCACGACCTTGCTAAGGTTGGGCGTTATGCCAATTTTGAAGAATTTGTAAGAACGGTTGAACCTAAGCGTTTGTTTGCCATAACCACGAAAGGCCAGTCGCGATACACGGATATTCGGTTTAAGCCTGACGACGCGCTAGTGTTTGGCTCCGAGACTCAGGGCTTACCAACGAGCGTGATGGATCAGTTTCCTGAAAAGGATCGTTTACGCATTCCAATGCAACCGAATAATCGCAGTTTGAATCTATCCAATTCGGTGGCTTTGGTTATCTACGAAGCTTGGCGCCAATTTGATTTTGACGGTGGCAGTTAGCGAGCAATTAGGACACTTCCTTTTTTACTTCGCCGACTAGCCGCAATACCAGAAACGTCATGATACTCAAGGCGATGGCGATCTCGATGCGCCCCAAGCCTACGGCGATGCCCACTGCGCCAGTAGCCCAGATCGCGGCTGCGGTAGAGGTGCCCGCAACGGACGACTTGTTTTTTAAGATGGCGCCTCCGCCGATGAAACCAATGCCCGTGATAATTCCAGATATCATTCGTGCTTGAGCTGAGCCATCTGCGAAGCTGCTCACGGCCAAGATCGTAAAACTACAGGCGGCCAGCGAAACCAGTGGAAAGGTTCGCAGGCCCGCTGTTCTTGCGTGCTTTTCTCGTTCCCACGCGATCAACATTGGCAAAATGAAGGCAATGCCAAGTTGCGCTACGTGTCGATAGACTTCTTCAAGGTTGACATCAAATAGTGCCATTGTTCATGTGCTCCGATTAATACCCTAGGATTTGGCGTAGTCTATCGCGGCTCGCCTTAAAGCCAAAAACAACTTTGTTTGTGCTGCGCGAAAAGGCAGGTACTCTGGGTGCCACTGAACGCCGAACAGAAATCTTTCACCAGAGCCTTCAATGGCTTGCACGAAGCCATCTTCGTCTTTGGCAACAATACTAAGTCCTTCGCCTACTTTGTCTACCGCTTGGTGGTGAAGGCTATTAACTTTGACCGGGTTTTGCTCAAGAATCTTGGCTAGTTGACTGTCGGGCTCTAAATGCGCCATCTTGACTGGGAAAAGGCTGTTGCGGTTGGGCGTCTTCTTGCGAAGTGGTCGTAAATCTGAAATCAGATTGCCTTGCTCAGATATATTAATTAGTTGTGAGCCTCTGCAAATTCCGAGTAATGGAAGTTGCCACTGCTTTGCGAGTGCGATCACCGTGAGTTCTAATCGATCTCGGTCCGCATCGTAGTTCGCGCCCGCCGCACCTTGTGCGCCATAATGTTTCGGGTCGATATCATCACCACCCCCAATAATAACGCCCTGTGCATGGTCTGGCAGTTCTTCTTCGCCCGGGCATAGATAAACTCCTCGCATGCCAAGTCGCCAGAGTTGGAAACGGGCGGCCCACCAACCAAACCGCCAGCGTTTGTTTGGGCCGGTGACAATAATCAAAGGTCTTTGGTGCTTGATAGCTTTGGCTGGTTGCGGGCTATCTTTAGAAATCGTTGCTGTACTCATTCTACTATTGGTTTTTGTAAGCTGAGTTCAGCGGCTACATGATTTGACCAAGTTTGATCAATGTTGTGCTCTTGGCCATTAAGCAGACGATGATACTGCTCGGCTAGTTGGGCGAGTTTTGGGCTGTAAGCCAACGCCTCTACTTGTAACCATGTGTCAACCGAATCGCTTAGATTCCAATCTGGGTTGTCGATATCACAGTTTGGGAGACGGTAGTGAAACGTGGGCCTTGCGTTCACTCGGGTGTCGTCGATAACGGCTTCAACCCGTTCTCTGTCTAACTCTTTAAAGAGCGGCAGCATGTCTAAGCTTCGGTTGCGCGTTGGGTTGTGCTCTAGGTAGTCATCAATCAGGCGAGCTAAATCTGGCTCGTAGTCATGCTCCAAAATAAGGCTGAGCCAAGGCTTTTCAAAGTGATTGATGTAGGGCGTGATTCGTCGTGATAAATCAGTGTTTTCAGTCGCGCGTATCCAGTCGTACAAAACCGCGAATGCCCTGAGGTAGTCGCGGATTTTGAGGGGGTCATGCGAGGGTAGTTCAGGATTTAAATGTATTCCAAAAGCATAGTGTGGGGCGTGCCGAGTTCCCAATGCCCCAGCTTCGCGCAGCTCATCTATCAGTGGATAAAGTTTTGGCAGCGCTTCTAGCTCTATCGGGGGCGAGACGATTTCCCAGGGCACTAGGGCTTCGGCGACGACGCCAACCGCATCAACTATTGTTGACTGCAGAGTCGTCTCGGTATTCTCGGGATCACCCTCAAGACCAGAGTCAGTGCCGATA
>CAZOIG010000239.1:0-10810 GCA_964579235.1 uncultured Gammaproteobacteria bacterium | reverse complement strand
CGCTGAAACCTGTTTAAAAAGACTCACTATGCGTTCAAGAAATGACAAAGAGAAAGCTCTACGACGCGAAAGCATGCTGGATGCCGCGCAGTTGATATTCCTCAAAAAAGGCTTTGAGCAGACCACTATGGATGACATTGCATCGGCTGCTGATCTTAGCCGTGGGTTGCTGTACGTTTACTTTAAAGACAAACAAGGCATCTACGACGCTCTTAAAATTAGAGCGATACATACTCTGGGCGAACGGATGCAGCGCTACAGCGATCAACAGACTTTGGGTATTGATAAAGTAGATGCCTGTGGGAGGTCGTTCTACGATTTCTACCAATATGATCGTCTACTGTACGATTGTCTCAACCACAGCATGCTGACAAGCAATCAACAATCGGCAAAATTCGTTGAGAAACGAACGGAAGCTGTGGCTGAGATAGAGCAAAGCGTCATGAATATCATGCTTGACGCGATCGAAACAGGTTGGACCGACGGTAGCATTCGCAAAGACTTGTCCGATGATCCTCTCGAACTAGCCCTATTCATGCGAGGCTCTTTGCAAGGTTTAGTGCAATTACAAGGCCATGCCGGCTCTGCCATGCTGCATCAAGCGGATTTCAGCAGCGATGATTTCATAATCAATGGTATCGAGCGCATGACAAGTCTTTTATCGACACAGCGCTAGCTTACCGACTGTGAGCTTTACTGCCCGCCGAGCCCTTATTCGGTTTGCAGGCACTTAAGGTAAATGCTCAGTACGACAGAGACGAAACTAAGTTTTTTTTGATTCGCCACTTCTTCGACTTATAATCCCCGTGGAATCTGCGTAATGCTTACGTCCGAACTAACACCCGAACTATCAGCTCTGCTGCTTATTTTTTTTATTCAAACATCGCCGCAAATCAGTCTACAGGCGACTGGATTCGTAACCCACTTAATTTAGGTACTTCCACTTACATGCCAAGCTTAAGCAACAAGAACGTACTTCTGGGAATTACTGGTGGAATTGCCGCCTACAAAACACCCGATCTAGTTCGCAAACTCGCAGAACTAGGCGCCAACGTGCAGGTCGTCTTGAGTCGTGGGGCTGAACAGTTCGTGACCCCCCTCGCCCTTCAAGCTGTCAGCGGTCATCTACCGCACAGCGCGGCAATGACCGCCGAGAGCGAATCGGGGATGGGGCATATCGATTTAGCACGGTGGGCTGACGTTGTGTTAATCGCTCCGGCAACCGCGAACGCGATCGCCAATTTGCGACAAGGCAGCGGGCACGATCTTTTGAGCACAGTGGTGTTAGCCACGACTGCAGAAATCGTTGTGGCACCCGCCATGAACCAACAGATGTGGAAAAACGCGACCACCGCCGAGAATGTTGCAGAGCTTGCACGCAAGGGCGTGCATTTCTTGGGCCCTGATTCTGGTGAGCAAGCATGTGGTGACATAGGCCCCGGACGAATGTTGCAACCGCAAGATCTCGCGGCGCAACTGGCCGGTTTATTTCAAACCCGCAGCTTGGACGGCAAAAAAGTAATGCTCACTGCTGGCCCAACGTGGGAAGCGATTGATCCCGTACGCGGCATTACCAACCACAGTTCTGGCAAAATGGGCTATGCCTTAGCGCAAGCCGCCGCTGAAGCAGGCGCACAGGTCACCTTAGTGAGTGGTCCCTGCCACATTCCTGAGCCTGAAAAAGTGCGTGTTGTGCAAGTTAAATCTGCCGAACAGATGCATCAAGCTGTGTTCGACGGTGTCAATGAGCAAGACATATTTATTGGGGTTGCGGCGGTTGCCGACTATCGACCCGTTACCTCGAGTAATCAAAAAATCAAGAAAGATGATGAGGAAATGACCATCGTCATGACCAAAAATCCCGATATACTCGCCGACGTTGCAGCACTTGATACACGGCCTTTTTGCGTGGGTTTTGCTGCAGAAACCAATAACGTTGAAGACTATGCTCGCGGTAAGTTAGAGCGAAAAAAACTAGACCTCATAATCGCCAATCATGTTGGCGGCAAAGAAACCGGCTTCGGCAGTGACGACAACGAGGTCAGCTTGATTTCGCGAGATTCTGCAGAATCCCTGCCACGTGCGAGCAAAACTCAGCTGGCGAGAACCATTATCGAGCGCATTTCTCGTGCAATCTAACGGTTCACCAAAAGCCAACACTCACTAACCAAACCCGCAATCCTTCGATTATGCAAACTGTTCAAGTAAAGGTGCTCGATGCAGCACTCCACGCCGAATATGGCTTACCCAATTACGCTACTGAAGGCTCCGCAGGCATGGATTTGCGCGCGGCCGTCGATGCGACCACGAAGGTTGAGCCGGGCCAAACTATTTTGATCCCAACTGGGCTCTCGATTTACGTCGAAGACCCCTCGCTGGCCGCAGTACTGCTACCTCGATCCGGTTTGGGGCATAAACACGGCATCGTCCTAGGCAATTTAACTGGACTGATTGACTCAGATTATCAGGGCCCATTAATGGTTTCTGTTTGGAATCGAGGCGATACGACATTTACCATTGAGCGTGGTGATCGAATAGCGCAGATGGTTTTTGTTCCAATAGTGCAAGTAAAGTTTAAAGAAGTAGATGAGTTTGCCAAAAGTGATCGTGCGGAAGGTGGCTTTGGACATACAGGTGTAAGATAAAAAGATATCGAAACGCGCCAAGCAACTTGACGAATGTTTATCTTCAATAGACATTCTGGACAAATGCCCATTCATTACTGCAAGAAATTTCAGTTATTCGCACAGCTCGCTCTAACCTTGCCATTTCGTTAACTTAGGTTTGATATACTCCGCCAACCTTTTTGGCATTTAGTCTGTGGACCGACCTGAATTCACTCTTTTTCAGGACAGATAACAAACTCGCGCCTCCTAAAAACAAACAGAAGAAGAACGACTTATGAGTGATACGTTAACCGTAAAAGACAATCGAACCGGGAAAGAATACGATTTAGAGATCGTCGACGGCAATATCAGCGCATCTCAACTGCGTCAGATCAAAGTTAACGAAGGTGACTTTGGCATGATGAGCTACGACCCAGGCTTCCTGAACACTGCCAACTGCACCAGCCGCATTACCGATTTGGACGGCGGCAAAGGCATTTTGCGCTATCGCGGCTATCCGATCGAACAGCTCGCAGAACGCAGTACGTTTCTTGACGTTGTCTACCTGCTGTTCAACGGCGAGCTTCCAAACGCCGAAGAATCTAAAGCTTGGGAAGACCGCATTACGCATCACACCATGTTGCATGAAAAAACCAAACGACTCATGGGCGGCTTCAATTACGATGCGCACCCAATGGGCGTTTTCATCTCCACGGTGGCGGCACTGTCGACCTTTTACCCAGACGCTAAAAACGTTGATGATCGCGAAACACGCATGCTTCAAGCATGTCGATTAATTGGTAAAACACCAACAATCGCGTCATACGCTTACCGAAACAGCCGTGGCTTGCCGTACATCTATCCTGACAACGAGCTGAGCTACACCGGCAATTTCTTAAACATGATGTACCGCATGGTGGAGCCGCGCTACCAAGCACACCCTGTTCTAGAGCGCGCACTGGACGTGTTATTCATCTTACACGCCGACCACGAACAAAACTGCAGCACGAGTGCGATGCGTAACATCGCCAGTTCGAAAGCAGATCCTTTTGTCGCGGTTGCTGGCGCGTCAGCAGCCCTTTACGGTCCGTCGCATGGTGGTGCTAACGAAGCGGTTCTGACTATGTTGCGTGAGATCGGTACCAAAGACAAAGTTGCAGACTATGTGAAGCGCTGCAAAGGCGGCGAATTACGTTTAATGGGTTTTGGACATAGGGTTTACAAAAACTATGACCCCCGTGCACGTATCGTTAAACAAATCGCGGACGAAGTGTTCGAAGTGACTGGACGCAATCCTCTGATCGACGTCGCTATGGAACTTGAGCGAATCGCGCTTGAAGACGATTACTTTGTTAAACGTAATCTTTACCCCAATGTCGATTTCTACTCTGGTCTGATCTACGAAGCAATGGGCTTCCCAATGGAAGCATTTACCGTGTTGTTCGCTATTCCGCGTACAGCTGGATGGCTGGCGCAGTGGATGGAGTTAATGGACGATCCAGAATTCCGCATCACTCGTCCACGCCAAAACTATCAGGGCTTAGGTGAGCGACAAGTACCGGCTGACTACCGTGCCTAGGCACCGTATTTTGCGCACTAGCAACACAGTTTTGTGAGCAACGGCGACGCAATGGCGTCGCCGTTTTTGCTTGTAAATCAGCGCTGTTAAAAATCAAAGCATACGCCTAAAGTATTAGCTGTCTAAGCGTTTGAATAAGTAGATAATCCATGCGGATTAACCGATAATCCGACTTCTGGTCAGCTTGGCTAAATTCAAGCAAAACTTAAAGTTAAAGAGCACCACATTAGAAAAACTATGGCTTCCAATTCGTTCGATCCTTTAAGCCCATTAAACGGGCAAAACGTCGCCTTTTTAGAAGACGTATTTGAGCAATTTCAAGAAGACCCTAATTCGGTCAGCGCTGAATGGCGTGCTTACTTCAGCCAACTCAGCAACAGCGCCCTACTTCCTACTCCACAAAGTAGCCCAAGCGCGGCAACAACCAGCATGACCTTGGACACAGTTGCCGCAACCAAGCAAGGTGCCGTTTCAAGATTGATCAGCACCTATCGCGCGATGGGACACAAACGCGCCAAAATCGACCCAATTGGCGAAATGGAAGTTCAAGACGCCAGCGAGTTAGAACTTGAGTATCACGGCTTATCGGACGCCGATCTAGATACGGTTTTTGATACAGGCCCTCTACGAGCGCCGGAACGCCTACCTTTGCGTGATATTGTCGCTTTATTAAAGCAGAACTATTGCGGCTCAATCGGCTACGAGTATGGCCATATGGCAAGCGCACAGCAGCGTCGATGGTTGCGCACTCAATTGGAAAGACCCTTAGGTTATTCACATTTTGAGAATGACCGCAAAAAACATATCCTCGATCGACTCACCGCTTCTGAGGGTATGGAAAAGTATTTACATACAAAATACGTCGGACAAAAACGTTTCTCGCTAGAGGGTGGCGAAAGCCTCATCCCATTACTTGACCAAGTCATTCATCAAGGTGGCGAGTCGGGCATTAAGGAGTTCGTTATTGGCATGGCTCACCGCGGCCGATTAAACGTGTTGGTGAACATTTTGGGTAAATCACCCGAAAACTTGTTTTCGGAGTTTGAAGGGAAGTCCAGCGGCATCGAGAACGCCGCCAGTGGTGATGTGAAATATCACCAAGGGTTTTCATCGGACATCCAAACCAAAGAAGGCCCAGTGCACTTGTCACTTGCGTTTAACCCATCGCATCTTGAGATTGTGAGCCCAGTGGTTACGGGTTCTGTTAGAGCTCGACAAGAACGCCGTGAAGACGATCACGGTAAAACCGTGCTGCCCATCTCTATTCATGGTGATGCCGCGTTTGCTGGTCAGGGCGTGGTGATGGAAACGTTTCAAATGTCTGGCTGCCGTGGTTATCAAACCGGTGGTACGGTGCATATTGTTATTAATAATCAAGTTGGTTTCACCACCAGCCACCCGCGTGATGCACGCTCTACGCCCTATTGCACCGAGATTGCAAAAATGGTCGGCGCGCCAATTTTTCACGTTAATGGGGACGATCCCGAAGCTGTAGTCTTCGCGACTGAACTGGCTTTGGAGTTCCGCAACGAATTTCGCAAAGACGTCGTTATCGATTTGGTCTGTTATCGCCGTCATGGCCACAACGAGGCTGACGAACCCTCGGTGACGCAACCCGTGATGTACAAAAACATCAAGGCTTTGCCAACCACTCGCCGTCTGTACGCACAGAAATTGATCGACGAAAACGTCATCACGCAAGAGGAAGAGACCGCTTTAGTTGCAAAATACCGCGCGTCTCTTGAAGCCGGACAGCGCTTAGTAGCCGAGTTTGTTGAAGCGCAACAAGGTGATCACACTGTCGACTGGTCGCCTTACTTCAATATCCACTGGCAGCACAAAACCAAAACTGGCTTTAACGCCAAACGTCTCGACTATCTAGCCGAACGAATCTTGGATGTGCCTGAAGATTTTAAGCTGCACCCGCGTGCGGCAAAAATCATGCAAGACCGCCGCTCGATGAAAGACGGCGAACTCGTACTTGATTGGGGTATGGCTGAAAACCTGGCGTACGCGACACTGCTGGATGAGAATCACGGCATACGCATATCTGGGCAAGACTCTGGTCGCGGCACGTTCTTCCACCGCCATGCTGTTTTGCACGATACGCAGAGCAAACGCGTTCACATTCCGTTACAACACGTAAAAGACAAGCAACCTGAGTTCCACGTTATCAACTCGTTGTTGTCTGAAGAGGCCGTATTGGCATTTGAATACGGTTACGCCTGTTCAGATCCGAAGACAATGGTGATTTGGGAAGCGCAATTTGGTGATTTTGCGAACGGCGCACAAGTAGTGATAGACCAATTCATCAGCAGCGGTGAAGCAAAGTGGGGCCGACTCAGTGGGTTGACTATGTTTTTGCCTCACGGTTACGAGGGCCAAGGCCCTGAGCACTCTTCAGCACGCCTAGAGCGGTTTCTGCAATTGTGCGCACAGCACAATATGCAAGTTTGCTCACCGAGTACGCCGGCACAGATGTTTCATATGATTCGACGCCAGATGTTGCGACCTTATCGTAAGCCGTTGATCGTTATGACGCCAAAGAGCTTACTGCGCCACAAACTGTCTACTTCTAGTTTAGAAGAATTGCACAGCGGTGAGTTCCAAAATGTCATTACTGAAATTGATAAGATCACGGCCAAGAATGTCAAACGAGTGATCTTTTGCACGGGCAAAGTCTACTTCGACCTTCTTGAGGAACGTCGTGAGCGCAAGCAAAACGATGTCGCGATTATTCGAGTCGAGCAGCTATACCCGTTCCCGCTTGAGGAAGTCAGCAAACAGCTCAAAAAATTCAGCAACGCCGAAGAAGTTGTATGGTGCCAAGAAGAGCCGAAGAACCAAGGCGCTTGGTATCAAATTCTGCACCACTTTAAAGCTGCAATTGAACCCCAACATACCATTTATTACGCTGGCCGCGATGCTTCGGCATCACCTGCTGCAGGCTATTTGTCTACGCATCGCGAACAACAAACGAAACTAATTGACGACGCACTTTCAGTATTGTGCGAACAAGAAACAAATAAAGTAGAAGCGATTGTCTAAGCACCGCCCTACTCTGCTTGCAATTAAGATTATCTGCTCAAAACAAAACTCAGGAGCTTAAAATGTCTGTCGAAGTAAAAGTGCCAATCCTCCCCGAATCTGTGTCTGAAGCCACGGTAGCTGCATGGCACAAACAAGTCGGCGATGCCGTCAGCATCGATGAAAACATTGTCGACATTGAGACTGAAAAAGTAGTCTTAGAAGTTCCCAGCATGGTTAACGGCGTAATCAAAGAAATTCGCTTTGAAGAAGGCGCGACGGTCACAGAACAAGCCGTACTCGCGATCGTTGAAGAAGGTGCACAAGCATCCGCCGCTGCCCCAGCAAGCACACAAGAATCGGCCGAACCAGCGGCTGTCGCCGAGGAGTCCGCCGCGCAGGACACTAGCGATGCCGACAAACTAAGCCCGGCCGTTAAAAAACTTGTAGCTGAAAACAACATCGACCCTTCAACCATTACTGGCACTGGCAAAAATGGCCGTTTGCTCAAAGAGGATGTGGTTGCCGCTATTGCAAAGCAGGATTCTGCGCCAGCCCAAGCTTCACCTGCGGCCGCAACCTCAGCAGCGACTACCGGTGCACGCAGTGAGCGTCGTGAACCAATGTCGCGTTTACGCTCGACCATTGCGCGCCGTTTAAAAGAAGCGCAAGACACCCAGGCGATGCTAACCACGTTTAACGATGTGGATCTAAGCGCCGTAATGGAGTTGCGCAAGCAATATAAAGAACAATTTGAAAAAACTCACGGCACTCGTTTGGGCTTTATGTCGTTCTTTGTAAAAGCTGCGATTGAAGCGCTCAAACGCTTCCCAGCCGTAAACGCGTCGATCGATGGTAACGATATTGTTTACCATGACTACTACGATGTTGGCATTGCCGCCAGCTCACCGCGCGGTCTGGTCGTTCCCGTACTGCGCGATGTTGACCAAATGAGCTTCGCCGGAGTCGAAAAAACCATTGGTGAGTACGGTCGAAAAGCCAAAGAAGGCAAACTCACAATGGAAGATTTGAGTGGCGGAACGTTTACCATTTCAAACGGCGGCGTGTTCGGCTCGATGCTGTCTACACCGATTGTAAACCCGCCGCAAAGTGCAATCTTGGGTATGCACAGAATCGAAGATCGCCCTGTCGCTGTTAACGGTGAAGTTGTCATTCGCCCAATGATGTACTTGGCTCTAACCTACGATCATAGAATCATCGATGGTGCTCAATCCGTGCTGTTCCTCCGTACTATTAAGGAATGCCTCGAGGATCCTGCACGTCTGTTGCTCGAAGTCTAGGAAACCACACTTTAACGCGCTGATCACAGCGTCTTAATTTCAAAACAAAGTAGATACGATCATGGCAGAACAATTTGATGTTGTAGTAGTCGGGGCTGGCCCCGCAGGTTATGTCGCAGCGATTCGTTGCGCGCAGCTCGGCCTAAAAACCGCCTGCGTTGATGAGTGGTCTAACGATCAGGGCAAACCCTCTCTGGGCGGAACTTGCCTAAATGTTGGCTGCATTCCCAGTAAGGCTCTATTGGATTCGTCTGAGCGATTTGCTGAAACACAGCACGGTCTTGCCGATCACGGCATTTCAACCGGCAAAGTCAGTGTCGACATTGGCAAAATGTTAGAGCGCAAAGATCAGGTCGTGACCAACCTTACGCAGGGTGTGGCAGGCTTGATGAAGGCCAATAAAGTCACCATGTCGCATGGCCGTGGGCGTTTGATGGCCGACCAATCGGTTGAAGTTAGCCAAGGCGGCAAAGTCACTGAAACATTGAAGGCCAAAAACATCATTCTAGCGGTGGGCTCAAAACCGATTGATATTCCTGTGGCAGAAGTTGATAACACAGTGATTGTTGATAACGCTGGGGCTTTAGAATTCGAATCGGTACCAAAACGTTTAGGCGTAATTGGTGCTGGGGTAATTGGTTTAGAGTTAGGCAGCGTGTGGAACCGTCTTGGCTCCGAAGTCACAATTTTGGAAGCCGCTGAGACCTTTTTACCCCCGGTCGATAAACAATTATCGCGAGAAGTATTTAGAACATTTACCAAAGATCAAGGACTCGATATTAAGCTCGGCGCCATGGTCACCGGTTCTAAAGCCGCAAAAAAATCAGTGAAGGTAAGCTATACCCTCAAAGGCGAAGAACACACAGAAACCTTTGATAAATTGATCGTCGCCGTTGGGCGTAAAGCCAACACACAAAATATCGCTGATGAAAACGCCGGTTTGAAGTTGGATGACCGTGGGCGCATCGATATTAACGATCAGTTTGAAACCAGCGTCCCGAATGTTTATGCAATTGGGGATGCTGTAAAGGGCCCTATGCTGGCGCACAAAGGCTCTGAAGAAGGCGTTGCGGTAGCCGAAATTATTGCGGGTCAGAAGCCTCAACTCAATCACGACAACATACCTTGGGTTATTTACACACACCCTGAAATCGCCTGGGTTGGTATGAATGAAGACGAAGCCAAAGCCGCTGGTTACGAGGTTAATGCTGGATTCTTCCCGTTCGCCGCAAATGGACGCGCGTTAGCCAGCAACGAAAAAGGTGGGCGAATTAAAATGGTGGCCGACGCTAAGACAGACCGCATTTTGGGCGTTCATATTCTTGGGCCAAGCGCTTCCGAACTTATTTCGGAAGCAGTCCTTGCTCTGGAGTATTCTGCATCGAGCGAAGACATTGCGCGTACCGTTCACGCTCACCCCACCCTCTCTGAGGCGATGCACGAAGCATCGCTGGCGATTACAGGGCGAGCATTGCACAAGGTCAATTAGAACTATCGTAGACGTGAAAGTGAGCCCCGAGCTTGCTTTCACGTATAAAGCTACTCGAACTTCCCGATTTGCTTAAATCAGACATCCACTGCCTATCGCTAAAGGCCAATTATCATGAGTTTCCCCCACGAGATATTTAAAGCCTACGATATTCGGGGGATTGTCGACACGCAATTAACCGCTGAAGTGGTTCACGACATTGGCCGCGCCTTAGGTTCCGAAGTACTCTCGGCCGGCGGTAATAGTATTGTCATTGGTCGAGACGGTCGTTTATCTGGGCCGAGTTTAAGCAAATCTCTCGCCGCGGGATTGCAAGCCAGCGGCGTAAATGTGATCGATATTGGTTTAGCGCCCTCTCCGGTAGTGTATTACTCAAGCTACGCAAAGGACGTCGGATCGTGCGTAGCCATCACTGGTAGCCACAACCCTCCGGACTACAACGGTTTCAAAATGGTGGTCGAGGGCGTAACGCTATCCGCTGAAAGGATCCAAGACATAAAGCAACGAGTCATCGATCAACGCTTTAGTACCGGCAATGGTCGTTACTCAAGCGAAACCGTGATCGACACGTACATTGCTGAGATTGTTGGCGACGTTAAGCCATCTCGCGAGCTGAAAATTGTAATCGACTGTGGCAATGGAGTAGCGGGGGCAACGGCACCGCAAGTTTACCGTAAGATTGGCTGCCAAGTTGTTGATTTATTTACAGAAGTTGATGGGAACTTCCCCAACCATCATCCCGACCCGAGCCAAGCTGAAAACCTTCAAGACTTAATCGCAGCCGTTCAAGAGCACAATGCAGATCTAG
>CAZOIG010000238.1:0-3359 GCA_964579235.1 uncultured Gammaproteobacteria bacterium | reverse complement strand
AAAAAGCGATGATTAACGGTACGCAACTCACAACTGAGCTCGCCCAACTCGGTTTTGGTTGCGGCTTGGGCGTAGGCGGTCATGCTATAGGTCATATTTGTCTCGAAAAAGCGTGGGGTCTATTGAATTTAATTTGGTCTGATTGCTCTGCTTGAATTGAAGGGCTTTCCAGCAAAGGTCTATAATACCCGAATGAGTATCCTTAAGCCCAAATCTAAGATCATACCTGCGTTGCCGCTGCGACCCGATACGATGATCGAGCACTACAAAATTGGTCGCGTTATTGGTGTGGGTGGATTCAGCGTTGTGTATAAAGCGCTCGATACCAAAACCGGTAAGGTGGTGGCCATTAAGGAGTTTTACGCCACCAACTGTATGCGTCGTGCCCGCGATGGCTCGCTGCATATTTACCCTAAAGACCAAGAACGTAAGTACAACATTGGGCTGAAACGGTTTTTTGATGAAGGTCTAACCCTATCGCAAATTCATCACCCTAACATCGTCAACGTTTCGAATTTCCTGCGCTCAAATAACACGGCCTATTTGGTCATGCGCTTTGAACAAGGCAAAGACTTGCGCTGGTTTATCAAGAACACTGAGTACGTACCCGACGAAGAATTCATTCTGTCGGTGTTCAGCATGGTACTCGCGGGTCTTAAAGAAGTGCATAAAAATGGCTTTCTGCATTTAGATATGAAGCCCAGCAACATCTTGCTGCGTGCCTCGGGTGTGCCGCTGATTCTGGATCTGGGTGCGGCGTTTAAAGTA
The DNA here is from genome assembly GCA_964579235.1 of uncultured Gammaproteobacteria bacterium. GTDB lineage: Bacteria > Pseudomonadota > Gammaproteobacteria > Arenicellales > Arenicellaceae > Arenicella. The sequence goes on along the minus strand of CAZOIG010000238.1, from coordinate 2,591 downwards.
CCCCGTAGCGATGTGCAAAAAATCCACACGCTCACGCATGGTTACTCTTCACCTGAACAGCACAAAAAAGAGGAATTAAGTTACGCATCTGACCTATATGCGGTCGCGATGACCATGCGTGCGTGCATCTTGCACCATTCGCCGCCGTCGGCCATTAAGCGTATGAAGAAAGATACGGTCAAGCCGATTTCTGAAACGCATCAAAAGCATTACTCCGCAGGCCTACTGGAAGCAATCGACCGCGCCAGCAACCTAGATCACAATGAACGCCCGCAGACTGTGGATGAGTTCATTGAGATAATGACCACTCGATAGGGGTAGGCGAGCGCAATGCTTTATTCAATAGCACAACAAAGCCATCAGGGCGGTCGCGATTACAATGAAGATCGTACTGCTATTTATGAGCGTGAGGGCGCAGTGCTATTGGTTGTGGCCGATGGTCTTGGAGGGCACGCGGGTGGCGAAATTGCATCGCAAGCCTTTGTTGACGCAATGGGCGATTCGTTTACCCGCGCCACCGATCGCCAATTACAAGATGCGTCGAACTTTTTAAAGTTGTCGATCAATTATGCCCACCATAAGGTACATCGACGCGCAGCAAATCATGGCTATGATTCTAAAACGCCTAAAACCACGTGCGTGGTGTGTTTGATCAACGGCGATGAGGCAACCTGGGCACACTCTGGCGACAGTCGTTTGTACTTGATCAATAAACGTAAGATCAAGGCGCAGACACAAGATCATGTCAGCGTTAAGCATGGTCGCTTTGGTAATAATCCTATTAATCGTTGTGTCGGAGGTGCAGAGCCGCCGATGCCTGAAATCAGTGCGTCACACATCCTTACCGACGGCGACATTTTCGTGTTGGCGTCTGACGGAGCCTGGCATTGTTTTAAACCGGACGACCTCTACGAGTACATCGACAACGAGCACCCTTCTCTGGGCTTAGACAACCTACTGCAAACGCTTGAAAATCGAAACAAAGCGCCGAGCGACAATTTGTCTATGACGCTGCTATTCTGGGGCGTTCGCCAATTAGATAACCCGTCTGCGACCGCTTACGAAGAATCTGATAGCATCCAACTGCTTAACCACAACGACTATGGCAACGCGGATGATGATTCGGGTAAACCGACCATCGACCTAAAAGACCTCGACAATAAAATTAACGAGATCGAGGAATTCATTCTCGATATCGATAAACAAATCTAGCATTTTTGCTCGGCGCAAGCTGGGCTGCACCCAAGACACTATTCTATGACCCAATCTTCTGCCAAGGCTAACGGCGTCGAACGCCCGAGTGGCCGCGCGCCCGATCAATTACGTGAAATATCCATTGAGCGAAACTACACCAAGCACGCCGAGGGTTCAGTATTAATCTCGTGTGGCAGTACCAAGGTACTCTGTACCGCTTCGGTAGACAGCAACGTACCGCGTTTCCTCAAAGGGAAAGGCCAAGGTTGGGTTACCGCGGAATACGGTATGCTACCGCGCTCTACTGGCTCACGAATGGCGCGCGAAGCAGCACGCGGAAAGCAGTCGGGCAGAACTCAAGAAATTCAACGACTCATTGGTCGTTCACTACGCGCCTCTCTAAACCTTAAGAAGCTAGGCGAACACACCATCACCCTCGACTGCGATGTAATTCAAGCAGATGGCGGCACACGCACAGCGTCTATCACTGGTGCCTATGTTGCGATGGTTGACGCGATCAACCATCTCTTGCAAGCAGGCAAAATCAGCGAGAGTCCGGTAAACCGTCAAATTGCTTCGGTATCAGTCGGCGTATATCAGGGCATGCCCGTGCTCGATTTAGACTACCCGGAAGACAGCAGTGCCGAGACCGACATGAATGTCGTCATGGACGATGCAGGGCATTTTATTGAATTACAGGGCACTGCCGAGGGCGCTCCGTTTACACCTGAAGAGCTGGCACAAATGACCCAGCTTGCGAGCAAAGGGATTGTAGAACTCATGCACTTTCAAAATACCGCCCTGCAAGAGAGCTAAGCCATACCCGTATGAAAGTCGTACTCGCTACAGGCAATGCTGGAAAGGTCGCTGAAATGCAACAACGACTGAGCGACCTTGGCCTACAAGTGTGCGCACAAAGCGAGTTCGACATACCTGAGGCGACCGAAGACGGCTTAACCTTTATTGAAAACGCCATTAAGAAAGCGCGTCATGCGGCACAACTCACAGGGCTGCCGGCAATTGCCGATGACTCAGGCTTAGAGGTCGATGCACTAGGCGGGGCGCCAGGTATCTACTCAGCTCGTTTCGCAGAGCGTAATGGCGTTATAAATGACAGCAGCAGCCGCGATCAAACCAATATCGATTATTTACTAGAACAGCTCAAAGCCATTCCCGAACCTCGCACAGCGCGGTTTCGCTGCGCCTTAGTGTATATGCGACACGCGCAGGATCCAGCCCCTCTCATTGCAGAAGGAGTTTGGGAAGGTCAAATTACCACTCAGCCACGCGGTAGTCACGGCTTTGGTTATGACCCCATTTTTTATTGCAATGCGCTTAACCGTAACGCCGCGGAACTCGCTCCTGAACAAAAAAAGGAAGTGTCACATCGCGGCAAA
>CAZOIG010000237.1:0-5896 GCA_964579235.1 uncultured Gammaproteobacteria bacterium | reverse complement strand
AACCGGCAGAGTCGTTGATAGCGCAGTAGTGCTCGCTCCATTGATGTACGAATTCGATTGGTCAAAAAATGATTATGACCTTCTAGCCCAAGGTAGTCTGGCGGGCCATGTCATTGAATGCGGTGCGCAGTGTACTGGCGGCAACTACACAGATTGGGCAACGGTGCCAAGATTCGAGGATATCGGTTATCCGATTGCAGAGGTGTCCGCTGATGGCTCGTTTACTATCGGCCTGCCCGATGCAGCGGGCGGTGTGGTTACAGTCGGCTCGGTCGGCGAGCAGATGCTGTATGAGATCGGTGATCCGAGCAATTACTTATTGCCAGATGTGGCGTGTGACTTTTCTAATGTGCGCATCGAACAACTGCAAAAAGATGTAGTACGCGTATCGAACGCTAAAGGTCGCGCACCCGGCAAGGAATATAAGGTCTGCGCCACTTGGGTCGATGGCTATCGCTTAATGAATACGTTTTTTATGGCTGGCCCGCGCGCTGCGGATAAAGCGAGAACGGCGTTAAACGCCTGGATTAAACGAACTCAAGAATACTTCGAGCAGCAAGGCTGGGAAGATTATCGGGCAATTAGCATAGAGATTGCTGGCTCCGAAGATACCTATGGTGCTCACTCACAAGCCCAGGCAACTCGAGAAGTGATGGGTAAATACGGCGTGCACCATAACAACCCAAAAGCGCTCGGTTTTGCTTCGCGCGAAATGGCCTACCTTGCAACCTCAGGGCCGCCAGCCATGACGGGTTTCGGCGCGGGCAGAGTGCGACCGCAACCGCTTATGCGTGTTCATTCGACTCTCGTGCCAAAGGATCGGGTGCCCGTAAAGGTCGTGCTTGGACAAAAAAGTATTGCAGATCAAATATATGGCAGTGACGAATCAGCCGCAAAGCAAGCACTGGACTATACTGGTGAGCTGCCAACCTCAGCACTCAATAAGCGGGTTCAGGTCGAGCTAGAACAACTTGTGTTTGCACGCAGCGGCGATAAAGGCGACAACGCCAATATCGGCATTATCTGCCGAGAGGCGCACTACCTACCCTATGTAGCCGAGCAGCTTACCAACGAAACGCTTAAGGAGTACTTTAAGCACTTAGTTGAGGGCGAAGTGCAGCGTTATTATCTGCCCAGCTTGCACGCGTTCAATTTCTTTATGACCGAAGCCTTGGGCGGTGGTGGCAGCGCTTCATTGCGTTTAGATTCGCAGGCTAAAACCTTTGCTCAAATGCTCCTGTCGATGCCTATTTACATTGATAAAAACGCTCTAGGGTAGCCCTTGGCTTCGTTATTTGCCGCACTACGAAACCGTTCGCTGCTGCTGCGCTCTAAATCAAATACGACTTTCGTACCAAGACCTTAACGTGTGTCGCTGTCTTTGCGTTTTTTACTGCTCGTGGCGTTCCTATGACAGACTAGGGCTCTGATGGCTTAACAAGTTGATTCCGTATGCTTGACAAGGCGCCGGAAATCTAACGGCACATCGGCAAAAATAACAATAATAAATGGAGCGGTCGAATGCCGGATTCGGTACAAACAGGCGCAGCAAACGGTCCCGTTAAATACGCGGGGTGGACGATCACCTTACTGATCGTTTTGAACGTGCTTAATATTATTGATCGAAATCTGATCGCTAGTTTTGCTCCGCAGATCACACGCGACTTAGGGTTGAGCGATGTCCAATATGGATTGTTGACAGGTCTAGTGTTTGTGTTTTTTTACGCTGTGATGGGTTTAGTCGTTGGGCGTTTGGCAGACAAAGTAAATCGCCCGAAATTGATTGCGGCAGGTTTATTACTCTGGAGTGCCCTAACCATGGTCTCCGGAGCGACCAAAAACTTCGTACAAATTGCCTTTGCTCGGGTCTTTATTGGTGTTGGCGAATCGGTGCTCACTCCTGCTTCTATGTCAATGATTGCCGATTTATATCCGCCGCAGCGCCGCGGTGCGATTACTGGCCTCTATTATCTTGGTATTCCTTTAGGTGCTGGAGCAAGCTTTGTGTTGGCCGGTATCGTTGGGCCGATCATCGGCTGGAGAAACTGCTTTTACATACTCGGTGCGATTGGTTTGTTGTTAGTCCCGGTTTTGTGGTTTTTGCGAGAACCGAAACGCGGGCGATTCGACGTGGCAGAGCCCGACCCACTGGCAACGATGGGTTTACGATCGGCAATTAAACGCGTCTATTATTTGTGTCGAGAACGCCCGGCGTTAGCGTACGCCATCATAGGCTCCACCTTTATGCACATACCCATCAGTGCGGCGTCGTTTGTGTTGTTGTGGCTGGTCAGAGAACGCGGCTTTGGTGAGTCTGAAATTCAAATCTTATATGGTGTCCTATTGTTCGTATTTGGGGTGGTGGGTACCTTTCTCGGCGGGTTTGTCAGTGATTGGTATGCGCTCAGGTTTAAGGGCGGGCGTATGCGATTTCTCGCCTGGTTCCTCATCCTATTGACTCCTTTACTAGTGGGTTATCGGTTTATCTCTCCTGAATCACCGTTTTTCTATGTGGCGATGTGTGCTGGATTCGTAAGCTTTATGGCGTTTTACGCCCCAGTTTTATCAACTGTCCAAGACATTACCCCGCCGGACCTCCGTGGCGTAACCACTGCAATGCTGTTGCTGGCGGCCAACCTAATTGGCGTTAGCTTTGGTGCGATTGCAGTAGGCGGCCTAAGCGCCTTGTACACCTCGTATGAAGTTGCCGAGCCTTTGACGTGGTCACTGGCTACGGTAGATCTATTAGGGATATTTACGATAATTAGTTTTTGGATCGGTTCTCGATACTACGAGCGCGATAAGCATTTATACGGTATCGGTGACTAGCGTGTAGCCACCGCTAAGGCTTAATATTCTGCTGATGGCGCGGCGGGTGCACGGTTCTTTGATCACCGGCTTCTTGTTACACTTGAGCGTATGAAGAAATCAGCGAACAAAACAGTTGTCGTGCTCGGTGCCACCGGTTTAGTCGGTAAGCATTTGGTCTTGCAGCTCAGCGAAGCAGAGGATATTCAGAGAATCGTCACTTTAACCCGTCGCGAAGTGAGCTACGCCAGTGCAAAGTGCGAAAACCATGTGGTCGATTTTGAAAATCTAAGCGAGCATTCTGAACTGTTTCAGGGCGATGTCTTATTTTCATGTTTGGGTACCACGGTAAAGCAAGCAGGCTCGATCAAGGCACAACGACGAGTGGACCTAGACTATCAATTAGACGCAGCAAAGTTGGCAGCAGAGCAAGGGGTCAAGCATTACGTGTTAGTTTCATCGAGCGGCGCTAATCCCAAAAGCCTGAGTCCCTATTTGAAAATGAAAGGCGAGCTAGAAACCGCGGTATTGGGTCTTGCTTTTCCGCAAGTCTCAATTGTGCAGCCTTCCTTATTGCTCGGAGAACGCAGTCAATCACGCACGGCTGAAGGTTTGGCCGCTAAGCTGATGCCAAGCCTATGTAAATTGCCAGGTTTGAGTAAGTACAGGCCTATTCAGGGTAGCGAGGTTGCACGCAAAATGATCGAGCTGGTTCGGGTGAGCAAACCGGGTGTAAGCCGCCTTGCATTGGATGAGGTGTTCCCTAATTCAATCCAAACCGATGCTACTTTGTGACTGCTTATTTACGACTTAGTCGCCCGTTTTTTGCGTGATGCCAAACCAAACAAATTCTAGCTCAAATGCTTCTGCGCGGATAACAGCATTCATTGCTCGCTCAGCGTGGTTTGAAGGTTTGCCAAGCTCAGCAATTGCCGTGCTCGCTTGCCAGTCTCGTTTGCGGAATTATAAGGCTAACGACACTCTATACCTGATCAACGATAAGGCTGACGCGGTTTATGGGGTGCTAGGCGGCGTAGTACGAGTCTCAGTGTCTAGCAGCAATGGACAAGAATTTATCCTAAACCATCTTGGTCCCGATGCATGGCTTGGCGAAGCCGCGTTAGTGGGTGATCGACATCGAGTTCAGGAGGCAAGAATCAAGCAAGACGCGGAGATTTTGATTTTGCCGGCAAAAACGGTGCTTAGACTTGCAGAAGAGTTTCCGCTAATTTACAAAAACCTGTTCACTAAGCAGTTGCGGCGTACTCGCGCAGTCTACGATACCTTGGCTGGCTCTTTGTTTTACCCACTTAAAGCCAGAGTGGCTGGCCGCTTGTTGCAAATCGTTCGACGCCACGGCAAACCCTGCGATCAGGGCATTGTTGCTGATTTTCGTTTAAGTCAAAATGACTTTGCCAACATGACCATGGGGTCCAGGCAAAGAGTAAATAAGATATTTCGCGATTGGGAGAGAGAAGGTGTTTTGATCAAGCAAGGCAGCAGCTATATCGTCACAGATCTTGATGCGCTTGAGAGAGCCATCGAGCTCACTGAATAGCCATCGAGCTCACTGAATAAAAGACACTTCGACGACCACATTGGTTTAAACTTCTTAGCCCGTTCCACGCGAAGCGAGCTTTGCTTAGAAAATATTTTTATGCCCCATCAAGTCATCATTATTGGTTCCGGTTTTTCCGGTATTTGTGTCGGCATTAAGTTGCTTGAGGCTGGCATTACTGACTTTAAAATATTGGAGAAATCGTCTGAATTGGGTGGGACTTGGCGCGAGAACACTTATCCCGGAGCTGAATGTGATGTGCCTTCAGCCTTATACAGTTACTCCTTTGAGCACAATCCTGAATGGGCTTACAAGTGGTCAGGGCAACAGCAAATTCTTGACTACCAACGACATACAGCTCGTAAATATGGTCTTACCGACCACTTTGTGTTCGGGCGAACGGTCGCGTCCATGCGGTTCGATGATGGGAAAAGTCTTTGGACGATCGACACTTGCGAAGGCGAACAATTTACAACGCGACATGTAATCAGCGCCGTCGGCCAACTGCATGTACCTAATACGCCGCAGCTTAAAGGGGAGTTTAAGGGCGATGCCTTTCACTCCGCGCAATGGAACCATCAGGTTGATCTTACTGGTAAAAAGGTAGCTGTGGTGGGTAGCGCAGCCAGCGCTTTACAACTTATTCCCGAAGTCGCGAAGATTGCCCAACAAGTGTTTGTTTTGCAGCGGAGCCCTAATTGGGTCTTACCAAAGCAAGACCGTCCTTACGCAAAATGGGAGCAATGGCTTTCTGACCGAGTGCCAATGATCACCAAGCTTTACCGCTTTGGTTTGTGGTTTAAGGGCGAGTTTTTGTTATTCAACGCGATCAACGGTAACCGCTTCACTCAATGGTTGCTTGGCGTTTGGAGTAAGTCTTATTTAAAAAAGACCATTACAGACGAGGCGCTGCGCGCTAAGCTTACGCCAGATTATCCAGTTGGCGCCAAGCGAATCTTGTTTTCGGATAACTACTACACGGCTTTAGCGCGTGATAACGTTGAGTTGCTGACCGAGCCAATTGAGTCGCTAACCGCCAACGGCATTCGCTGTGTGGGGCGCGATGACATTGAGGTTGATGTGATCGTTTACGCAACGGGCTTTGTGACCAACCCGTTTCTCAGTCAAATAGAGGTTATAGGGGTTGATGGCAGACCTCTGGCTGATCACTGGAAAGCGGGGGCGCAAGCGTATTTAGGGCTCTCAACTCACGGTTTTCCCAATTTGCACTTCATGTATGGGCCTAATACTAACTTGGGACACAACTCCATTTTAGTGATGCTTGAAGCCCAAGCAAAAGCGATTGTGAAACTCGTCAAGCCGAATCGAGTTGAGGTAAAACACGAGGTTGAAACAGCTTACAACGAGGAAATCCAACAACGGCTGAGCGCTATGGCGTTTTCGTCAATCGGTGAGAGCTGGTATCAAGTTGATGGCCGGGTCACCAATAATTGGGCAGGTCGTACTATCGAGTACCGGCGACGTCTACGTAAGCTGAGTTTAGACGCTTACCAAACTCAGAGTTAAGTC
>CAZOIG010000236.1:0-3890 GCA_964579235.1 uncultured Gammaproteobacteria bacterium | reverse complement strand
GACTTATCATCGAGAGTCAGAAACGCCATCCTTGAGCCTGATTTAGTGTTCATAACCCGCACACCAACAACTAAACCAGCTAACGTAAGTGGCGTCTTACCTCGCCCCTTAGTGGGGGCATGACCACCTCCGTCTACCTCCACTAATCGGCAGGTAGTAAACTGCTGCAGTTCATCGATGTAGACGTCAATCGGGTGACCACTTAGATACAGGCCTAGAGTGTCCTTTTCAGCACTCAAAAGCTCTTCTTTTTTCCACTCTTCTACGTTCTGATAGACTTGTACAGTCTCTTCAGGCGCCACGATGCCGAACATATCATTTTGCCCAGCCGCTTTGCTTTTGTGCTGTTGATTGGCCGCCTCAAGCGCTAAATCTATGCTCGCCATCAGACTCGCTCTGTGCACGCCTAGATCGTCCAATGCGCCTGCTCTAACCAAGGCTTCGAGTGCTCGCCGGTTCACCCGCTTACCGTCAACACGAGCGCATAGGTCATACAAGTCTTTGAAATCGCCACCGGTCTCACGCGCTGCAATGATTGATTCAATCACTGGGCGACCGATGCCTTTAATCGCGCCTAAACCATAAACTATGTGCTGCTCGTCATAGGCTCTAAATTGATATTCACAACGGTTAATATCGGGGTGCTCCACCACTAAACCAAGCTGCTCGGCCTCGTTGAGTAAGATCACAACCTTATCGGTATTTTCCATATCCGCCGACATACATGCGGCCATAAAGTGTGAGGGATAATGTGCTTTGAGCCAGGCGGTCTGGTACGCCACCAAAGCGTAGGCTGCAGAGTGACTCTTGTTAAAGCCATACTCCGCAAAATACTCCATCAAATCAAAAACATCTTTGGCGGTCTCGGCGTCAACGCTTCGCTCTGCTGCGCCTTTTTCAAAAATGGCACGTTGCTCAGCCATTTCCTCAACTTTCTTCTTACCCATGGCGCGACGCAGGATGTCGGCTCCGCCCAGAGAGTAACCGGCCATAACCCTAGCGATCTCCATCACCTGCTCTTGGTAGAGAATTACGCCATAGGTATTGTCTAGAATCGGCTCGAGCATAGGATGTGGGTAGGTGGTAAGCTCCTTCCCGTGTTTACGATCGCAATAAACCTTTTCCATTCCCGCCCCTAAAGGGCCTGGGCGATATAGGGCGACCAATGCGACAATGTCTTCAAATTGGTCTGGCTGCAGATTTTTAATCAGCTCTTTCATGCCAGATGATTCCAACTGGAAAATCGCAGTCGTGAGGCCCTTCTTTAGAATGTCGTAGGTCGGCGCATCATCCAGCTCGAGTTGCTCGATCACCAAAGGCTCGGCGCCGTCTGGCAAAGATCGGTTAATCGCCTTTACCGCCCAATCGATAATCGTCAGTGTTTTTAGACCAAGAAAGTCAAATTTGACCAGACCAATAGTCTCAAGATCATCTTTGTCGTATTGAGATACGATTTGCTCAGAATCGCGCTCACAATACAGAGGCGTAAAATTAGTTAGGTCACTGGGCGCTATAACTACGCCTCCAGCGTGTTTACCCACGTTACGCGCCAAACCCTCTAGTTTCAGCCCCATGTCGACTAGAGCCGTGATCTCCTCTTCTTGCTCGTAACGGTCTTTTAGCTCCGGCTCTTGCTCCAAAGCCTTACTCAAGGTCATGCCTAATTCAAAGGGAATGAGCTTAGCAATGCCGTCAACGTGACCGTACGACATACCCAAGACGCGACCCACGTCGCGAATCACACCTTTCGCCGCCATGGTGCCGTAGGTGATGATTTGCGAGACTTTGTCGCGCCCATATTTATTGGCAACGTATTCAATGACTCGCTCGCGACCCTCAATGCAAAAATCGACATCAAAGTCAGGCATTGATACCCGTTCAGGATTAAGAAAACGTTCAAACAGCAGCTGGTGTTCAATCGGATCTAAATCTGTAATTCCTAATGCGTAGGCAACGATTGAGCCAGCGCCCGAGCCGCGGCCAGGCCCAACCGGCACATCGTTATTTTTGGCCCATTGAATAAAGTCTGCAACGATCAGAAAGTAACCAGGAAACCCCATTTGCAGAATAATCTGCAACTCGAACTCCATACGCTCGCGATACTCATCAATGTCTGCCTGCGACGGATTGTCACCAAAGCGTCTTTGCAATGACACTTCCAAGCCCTCAAAGCTTTGCTGACGCAGATAGGACTCTTCGGTAAAACCTTCTGGGATCGGAAAATCGGGCAAGAAATAGGTGCCCATCAATAGCTCAAAATTGCATCGTTTGGCAATTTCTGTGGTGTTGGCTAAGGCGCTAGGGATATCAGCGAAGAGCGCTTCCATCTCCTCTGCCGACTTGAAGTATTGTTCGCGAGTATGATGTTTGGTGCGCCTTGGATCGTTCAGCACGCGGCCCTCATTAATACACACTCTAACTTCATGAGCGTCGTAGTCCTCCGCTCGCATGAAATGCACGTCATTGGTCGCTACGAGTGGTAAACCCCGCTCTGCCGCTAGCGTGGCCGCGGCGGCGATGTACTCTTCTTCGTAGTCTTTTCCAACACGCTGTATTTCTAAGTAAAACCGCCCACTAAACATTTGCAGGTAGTCATCCAAGATCGCATTGACCTTGTTCGAGCGGCCTGCCAGCAGCGAGTTTCCGAGATCACCTCTCAAGCCACCCGAGAGGCAAATAAGACCATCACTGTGCTGCGCCAACCACTCCTTGCGCAGCTCGGGCCGATCATTGCCCTGGCCTTTTTGATAACCCAATGAGAGGAGTTTGGAAAGATTGGTATAACCATCTTGGTTTGCACCAATAAAACCAGCACAAACGGTTGATTAACCTTGTCTGGATTGTCCAGAAACACTTCGGCGCCAATAATCGGCTTAATGCCTTGAGCGACACACTTACGGAAAAACTTAACGGCACCATACAGGTTCCCCATGTCGGTTAAGGCGACCGCTGGGTTTTGTTGCTGCAAAGTCTGCTCGATCAGTGCGGGTAACTTAATCGTCCCATTTACAAGTGAGTACTCAGAATGCAAATGCAGATGTACGAAGGACGATTTCATCGCGCGATTGTAACCCGTGGGACGAAGATTTTGATCCCTGACTTTAAGTTTATAACGTGCTTTTTAATGACTAGTGAATCGGCACACGAAACAACTCGGCCACCTAAGGTAAAACAGCGGCAACCGGCGCAAAACTACGTCGATGAATTGGGCTTGCACCAAACTCCAATAACGCCGCTTTATGTTGCGCAGTCGGGTAGCCTGAGTTTTTATCAAAACCATATTGTGGGTATTGCTCAGCGAAGTCATTCATAATGTTGTCGCGGTGCACTTTCGCAACGACCGAGGCCGCTGATATACAGTCGATTAAGCCATCGCCTTTAACGATTGCATCCGCAGAAACAGAAAACGCTGGGCACCTATTCCCATCAACCAAAACATGTTGTGGCTTGACGTCTAGGCCGTTAACCGCGCGCTGCATCGCCAGCATGGTCGCATGCAAAATATTTAGCTGGTCGATTTCTTCTACCGTGCATGAGCCGATTGCATAACTGACGCAGTCTTCAAGGATCTGCTTTGCTATGACTGGCCGCTTTTTCGCGCTTACCTTTTTAGAATCTGTCAGCCCTGCCAGGGAATAATTCCTGGGCAGAATAACCGCTGCCGTGACCACTGGACCTGCCAATGGCCCGCGACCGACTTCGTCAACACCCGCAACAAGATCTAGATGCGCATAACGCTCTGCGTATTCGGCCCTAGTCTGCACGGTTTTAGTTTGCACAGTGTTAGTCTAACGGCTTTCCAGCTTTAAGTTTCTCCACCACGTCTTCAACCGCTTTCGCTCCCAGTGCGCCAAAGTCTTTATTCAGTTCTGGCGCAACGGCTGCCAAGG
>CAZOIG010000235.1:0-2552 GCA_964579235.1 uncultured Gammaproteobacteria bacterium | reverse complement strand
GCATTGACCTTGATTCCGATCTCGCCACCTGCTGCATAGTCTTCATGGCTTGAGGCAAGTGCGAGCACTTGTTCGCCACAATCTAAATCAATGCAATACATGGTCTGGGCACCTTGAAAAGTCTTGCGAGTGATGGTGCCGCGAATCGCGCTTTGCTCATCTAGGCTGATGTCGTCTGGTCGAAGTAGGAGTGAAACCGACTTTGGCAGACTAGGGTCATGAATGATCTCTCCGCGTAATTCACCAAACGCGGTTTTTACTGTGTTCTCACCATTGATCTGGGCGCTAATAAAAACGCCCTCACCAATAAACTGGGCGATAAAGCGACTGTTTGGCGCGTGATACAGGTTAAATGGCGTGTCGAACTGTTCTAAGCGACCTGCACGCATTACACCCACACGGTCGCCGAGCGAGAACGCATCTTGTTGATCATGCGTAACCAAAATGCCCGTAATGTTTAGTTGCTTAAGTAGTTGCCGGATGTCTCTTCCCAGCGACTCTCGCATTTCCGTATCTAAATTGGAGAATGGTTCATCCAGCAGTAGTAAGCGTGGTTGCGGTGCTAGAGCGCGTGCAACCGCGACCCGCTGACTTTGACCGCCAGATAGCTCGTGTGGGTAGCGATCCGCAAAATCGCTCAGCCCGGTCATCTCAAGTAGAGTGGTTACTCTTGCTTGTTTAAGTTTGTGTTCGAGTTTAGTTAACCCAAACCCAATATTTGCAGCGACGGTCAGATGCGGGAACAATGCATGGTCTTGAAACACCATGCCGATATTGCGATCCTCCGGCGGTACGGTCGGTTTTCCTGCTTTTGACAGCAGGTCGCCAGCCAAATGAATTTCGCCTGCCTTGAGTTCATTGAACCCCGTGATTGCTCGCAAAATCGTCGTTTTGCCACAACCACTCGGTCCTAATAGGCACACTAGCTCACCTTCTTTTAGCTCAAGGCTTACATTGTCGACAGCATTAGTGTCGAGGCTGTAACCCAAGCTGATACTATCAAGTTTTAGATAAGCTTCCATTCAGTCTTTTAATTAAAGCGGCTTAACCAGTAAGGCATCGAGTAGAGCTTTTTGCGCATGTAAACGATTTTCCGCCTCTTGGACGACCACACTTTGTGGTCCGTCTATGACATCTGCGCTAACCTCTAAGCCTCGGTATGCGGGTAGGCAATGCATAAACAGTGCGTTTTTGTCGGCTTTCTGCATCAAGCTATTATCCACGCAAAAGCCATCAAACGCTGCAAGACGTTTTTCTTTTTCTGTTTCCTGACCCATGCTCGCCCAAGTATCGGTGACGACCAAGTCAGCTTTGTCGACCGCCCACGCTGGATCGTTACCAAGCTGGCAAAAAGACTCATTGACCTCAACCAGCTTACCGTTCGGTTCATAGCCTTGAGGGGTGGCCACCTTTAGTGAAAAGCCGAACAAGCGCGCAGCATTGATAAATGAGTGACATACGTTGTTACCATCGCCAACCCATGCCACCTGAGCACCTTCAATTCCGGAACGCAACTCTACAAAAGTCTGTACATCGGCGAGTAATTGGCAGGGGTGGTAATCGTCAGTAAGCCCGTTTATTACAGGTACCGTCGATACCTCAGCCATCTCAGTCACATCTGCATGCGATTCAGTGCGGATCATGATCGCATCAACCATGCTCGACAAAACTCGTGCGGTGTCGGCTATGGGTTCGCCTCGGCCTATTTGGCTGGCCTCACTACTCAGATTGATTGCAGAGCCGCCCATTTGGTTCATGCCTGTTTCAAATGAAACGCGGGTGCGAGTCGACGATTTAGTGAAAATCATACATAGGGTTTTACCCACTAGCGGTCGATAGTCTTCGCCACTTTTTAAGCGGGATTTTAGTTCAATCGCTCGTGAAATGAGCGCTCTTAATTCAATGGCGCTAAAGTCGTTGAGAGTCAAAAAGTGTCTGGGGGGATGGTGCATAACAGGCCTGGAGATTTGTGGCGTTGTGAATTCTTCGGAACTAGTAAGTCTAAAACGAAAAAGCGCCCAAAAGGGCGCTTTTTACTGTGTTGCTTATTAAGGGGGGCTGGATAGCTTTATATCTCCCCCTTTGAGCAGCCGGCTAACCTTTACAGGTAGTAAAGAGTCAGGCCTAGAACCGCGGTTAAAGCGATGCCGCAGTGGATAACGCCTTTAACGCTCGCGATCGGTCCTTGTTTGCCAACTAATGCGTTGATCTCAAGTAGAACAACAATGGCTAATGCAACATAGAGCCCTGTGTCGATACCGTCAGCAAATTGCTTCTTGTGAGCGGATGCCAACATGAAGTACGCCATGGGGAAAGAAAATAAAGTGTTTGTGCGAGAAGCGAGCAATGCCTTCGCGCCTGCTGCTGCGCCGTCGCCTTGTTTGCCGTTTAGGCCAAGTGCAACTTGTTGGGCTGGCCAGATAACCAACCAAACATTTAGGAACATGAACGTACCTAACAAAGCACCAACCATGATGTAGTCGTTGGCTATCAAAGTACCACCAAGCTTGCCCAGCAAGTAAACACCAGTTAGGAAAGTAAACATGGCACCC
>CAZOIG010000234.1:0-2034 GCA_964579235.1 uncultured Gammaproteobacteria bacterium | reverse complement strand
TCGGATAGCGAAAACTCAGTTTGAGCATGTTCAATGCCGCGTTCACGACAGATTCGCAAAACTGCACCTCGAGTAACGCCATCTATGCAGAACTGCCCCGTTGACGTTATGACTTTGTCGTTTTTAACAATGAAAAAATGTGTGCTGTTACAGGTTGCAACAAAACCATGCGGGTCCAGCATTAGCGCTTCATCAGCGCCTGCTTTGGTCGCTTGAATGCAGGCGACTATGCAATTTATCTTGGAGTGGCTATTGAGTTTCGGATCCTGTACGTCGGGGTAGCCGCGCCGCACGTGCACGGTATAAAGGCTCACGCCGTTAATGGCGACTTCAGGCGACGCTTCCTTGTATTCGGGAATGATCACAATGGTGGGTGGCGTAATGGTCACCCGTGGGTCTTGATACGGCGTCGATTTAGTCCCGCGACTCACCATCAAACGCAGGTGCACGCCGTCGTACATTTGGTTGCCTTCTATTGTTTGATAGATGCGTTCAGTGAGTTCCGCCTGAGTTAAACCGGGATGAAAGTCTAAGGCTTTGGCTCCTGCGTAGAGTCGGTCCAAATGTGTCTGTAAAAAAGCCACTTTGCCGTGATGAACTCGAAGGCCCTCCCACACACCATCGCCTAACATGAATGCGGAATCGAACACCGATACTTTGGCTTCTTCGCGAGGAAAGAGTACGCCGTCTATGTTGATTAGGATCGACGCATTTCGTTCGTCGTCGTTATAGGTGTGGGTAGAGTGACTCATGATGTTCAAACGTTCGCTTAGATGTGCTCAGTACAAGCTCAGTATAGAGCGAGCTTAGCCGAGATGCCACACAGCGCCCCTCGAGTGCTAAGGAAAAGTTTGAAAGAATGCTAGACAAGTTAAAGGCTTATCTGTCATAACAGAGATCGAACAATTATTGCCCAACACCAGGAGGGATATTTTATGTCTAGCATCATTATCGCGGCGCTCGCCTTAGCGCTATTTCAGTATTGGTTGTTACCCGCAAGTACCAAACTCAAGCACGCAGCTTATTTAATCGGCACTCGAGATGAGCCCTTAGAGGAGACCGTCATGCAGGCGCGCATTAGGCGTGCAGCAGACAATCTCAAAGAGAGCTTGATGCCTTTTTTAGTATTGTGTTTGTTGTCGATACATCAGCAAGTTGATGTAACTCAAGTGGCACAAGCCTGGTTGGCATTGCGTGTGGCTTTTGTGCCTTGCTATCTGTTTGGCATAAACCCGATTCGCACTTTAGTGTGGTTAGGCTCTTTAGGTTGCCTAATTTATATGGCTTATTTGCTGGTATAGTCAAGGACCTACTTGATAGGAAGCGCCGTCAGTACTCAGGTGTATAAAACAAAATAAAGTTTAATCAAAGGAGAATGTAATGTTAGAACTCGCAATATTTATAGGCATCGGTGCCGCAGCAGGTTGGTTAGCCGGAACGCTAATGAAAGGCGGTGGTTTTGGTGTGCTCGGCAATATCGTTGTTGGCATCGTAGGCGCATTTGTAGGTGGTTTCGTATTCAATTTTCTACAAATCGGCTTGACCGGTGTGGTTGGTTCAATTGTGATGGCAACCGTAGGTGCGGTGATTTTGCTATTTATTGTTAAGCTAATTAAGAAGTAACTGCAGTAATATGCAACCAAAAAGGCGGTGTTTTCACACCGCCTTTTCTTTGGGCAAAGTCATCCGTTGATGTGCGAATGCTAAGCGTCGATGCTTGGCCCTAATTGAGCGTTTACGATGCCACCGTCTACCGCAATGGTGTCGCCAACAACATAGTCGCCAGCTCTGCTCGCTAAGTAGATTGCAGTGCCCGCCATATCCTCAGCTACACCGATTCGCTTGGACGGAATTCCGTTTGCTACTTCGTCACCGTGATCGCGCGCTGCGCGATTCATTTCCGAAGGAAATGCTCCCGGAGCAATCGACGTTACGTTGATGTTTTCTGTCACTAAACGAGCCGCTAAGCGCGTGGTAAGATAAATCAGCGCAGACTTTGAAGCATGGTAGCTATAAGTATCCCATGGGTTCAGT
>CAZOIG010000233.1:0-8257 GCA_964579235.1 uncultured Gammaproteobacteria bacterium | reverse complement strand
AGGTCGTTCTGGCTTATTGCAAATTGGGCTGTCTGCTTAACTAGCGGTTTGGCGTGATAAGCAATACCTAATCCAGCGGCAGCGAGCATTTTTAGATCGTTAGCACCGTCACCTACGGCGAGCACGTTGCTTTGCTCTAAGCTCAATTGGTTTATGTGTTGTTGCAGCAATTCGCGCTTTAAATCAGCGTCTACGATAGGCTCAATCGCCTTGCCAGTCAGCGCATCAGAGTCTATTTCTAGCTGATTAGCAAAATATCCCTGCATGCCAAGGTCTGCAGCGACGCGTTCTGCAAACACATCAAACCCACCCGAAAATATCAGCGTGTGTACCCCGCGCTTAAGCAAGCCTTGCATCAAGGCCTTGGCGCCCGGCATGAGTGGCAATGAATTCTTGATGTCTTGAATAACACCAGCGTCTAAGCCGTTCAGCAAACCCAAACGGGCTGCGAAGCTTTGTTTAAAGTCTAATTCACCGCGCATCGCACGTTCGGTAATTGCACTGACTTTTTCACCAATACCAGCGCTGCGAGCAAGCTCGTCGATTACTTCGATCTCGATTAAAGTTGAATCCATATCAAAACACGCCAGCTTAATTTGCGAGTAAGGCGCCGGGGCGGTAATGACCAGGCTATCGACTAGGGGCAGGCTTGAGTCTTGCGCCTCTGCCGACTCGTCGCCCAATTGGCGGAGCGCGTTTAAACACGTGTTTAGTTCTTCAGTTGTGCAGTCCTTCACGTTAAACCGTAAGGTCCAGCACTGCGAAGACAGAGTCGAGCTTTCTGCAATCTGTTTGCGAGCTAAACCAAGCAATTGGGCTTCGGCCTCCGACAAAATCTCGGCGGCGCGCAGCAATACCGCGACGGGTAATTTTGAGCTGAGCAAGACTAAGTCGGCCGTGACGCCCGTGCTTGCTTCAGCGGCTTGGTCGAGCGATCTTGCCAAGCCTGTTTCAATCGACGGGTTTACCCTGAGTTCATTTTGACCCTCATCGACGGCAATTGAGTTAAGTTGGTGAAGGCTTGCGGCGCTGCGCAATTGTTCAGCAAATTGTTTAAATAAATACACGGGGTGATCACTCGCTATTGTGATGGGGTAAGCTAAAATTCAGAGCTTAGAGCTAGAACTGGCGTATACTTGCGCGAAGTTTAGCATTGGTCAATCACCTTAGATTTAGAAATGTCTGAAAAAACTAAAGTCGGCGTGATCGGAGTCGGGTACCTCGGTCAAATACACGCGAAAATTTACAGCGAGATGGACAACGTCGAGCTCGTAATGCTGGCGGATACTGACCGTGATCGGGTCGATGAGTTGGCCCATCGCTACAATTGTGCCGCGACAACCAACTATTTAGACTTGCTCGACCAAGTGGACGCGGTGAGTATCGTCGTGCCCACCTCACTGCATTTTGATGTGGCGCAGCCATTTTTGGAGGCGGGCATAGCTACTTTGATGGAAAAGCCGATTGCGGCGAGTGTTGATGAAGCCAAGAAATTGGTTGAGCTCGCAGCACAAAACGATGCACCCTTTTTGATCGGTCATCTGGAGCGTTACAACCCGGCGCTGCGCGCAGTCGCAAACAAAGTCGCTGAACCGCGCTACATTGAAGTACATCGCTTGGGTACGTTTGTGGAGCGCGCCACCGACGTCGACGTGATAACCGACCTAATGATTCACGATCTAGACTTGGTGCTTTCATTGGTTGATGAAGAGCCTTGTGATGTTCAAGCGATTGGTTCCTCGGTGATTACTTCGCACGTTGACCTAGCAAATGTGAGACTGTCATTCCCAAGTGGGGCGGTTGCCAACATCACCGCCAGCCGTGTGTCCAACAAACGCTTTAGACGTTTTCGGGTGTTTGGACCAGAAGGCTACTACGGCATAAATCTGATGGATCAAGAGCTCGATGTCGTGACTAAGGGCGCTGTGCCTGAAGAGGGTTCTTTTCCGGAGCTCGTGGTAGAGCATCAAACTTTTGAAAATGAGCAGCCGCTGCAAGTTGAATTAGCGCACTTTATTGATGTGGCACAACGCCAGAGCATGCCTATGGTTACGGGTTTGCAAGGCCTCAGAGCCTTACAACTTGCGGAGCAAATCCAAGCCATTTTGCGCGAATCGAACACGCACTACCTCAATTAGGCTGCCTCGAGTAGAATTGTGACGATGAGATTGAACGCAAAAATACTATTGGCTGTTGGGTTCGCGAGCACTTTGTTGCTCGCTACTACTTCAATCACATTGGCGGACGGGCCTGATTGTGAGATGGACAATCGTGCCTTGCAGACAATGGAAGACGCGCGAGTCACGGTCATTACGCCACCCGGACGGAAAGTTGAGTTGGATGTAAAGCTCGCTGGTACGTACTACACGCGCGCACAAGGTTTTCAAAAGGTATGTGCTGAACGCATTGCGCAGACACCGATCTTGTTTACTTTTGGTGCTGCGGTCCTACCCAGTTTCCACATGCGTAATGTGGTGGCCCCGATTGACATAGTATTTCTTAAAGACGATGGCTCAGTGGACAGTTTCCACGCCATGCAGCCTTATGCAGAGGGCGGAAGTCGACCCCAATACGCCCCCAAGCAACCCATTGTGGCGGCTTTAGAAGTTCGCCCGGGACTCTTTAGCGACGAGCAGATTACGGCCGACAGTGTGTTTACTTGGGAAGTCGTCAAAGCCCAAAAATAAGGGCAACATAGTCGATCGTGCTCCTCGAGTTGGCAAACAGTTAGGGGCTCATCTAGGGTCTCATCCAACCTCACGTCTGAATACTTCAAACTATGCCCAAACTTGAACAACACTTTTTGGATTGGGTGTCGGAGGTACCGCTCGAGCGAGTATTTGAAACAGGCGCCAGTAAGACGTATCCGCATCGATTGGAATCGGGTCTGGTGTTGTACCTCACGAGCGTGGTGTGTCAGGATTCTGCCAAACTTCGTTCCACCCTGTGTATCGCCGATACCAAAGGTGACCTTGTAGCGAGCCTACCCGAGCCGTTCGATTTACACAGCGATATCCACGAGTACGGTGGTCGACCATTTTGGCTGTTCGGAGAAAGCGTGATGTTTCTTAATCGCGCTGACCGATGCCTATATTTGACTAAAATGGCAAGCGGGCGCTTTAGTTCGCCGCGCCGTGTGAGCCCGCTCTTAGGCGGCTTTGATGGGGTAGATGCCGTTTGCTTGAGTGATGTGTGTCTGGTGAGTGAAAACCATGCTGTAGCCATAGCAGAGGTACATCGCCCCAGCCTGGAGCCCGAAGCGCTGTTAGTGAGTTGGTGTTTTGATCAACCAGATCAACCCTTGAGTATTGTTCATCAAGGTGCGGATTTTTACAGTAATCTCAATGTCGATGCGAGCGGTACACGCGTGGCATGGATGGAATGGCAGCACCCGAATATGCCTTGGGACAGTAACGCCCTTGTCTTGGCCGACCTCGATTCGAGCGGCGGAGTTACCCAGATTTCAAACCTCAGGCGCTCGGGTCAAAACTCCGCAAGCTACTGCCAGCTCACTTTCAGCGCTGCCAGCGCCTTGTTTTGTGTGGCTGATTTCGCTGGCGAGCAAGGCACAAGCTCGGATTTCTGGAACGTCTACGAGGTTAATCCTGATTCACTCGAAACCAAGGCCTTATCCTCAGGTGAGAAAGAATTCGGCTACCCGCATTGGCAATTCGGAGACACTCGGCTCACCACTTTTGGCGATCGCTTTATGCTGGGAATTGCCTCGGAGCCTGCGATTGACTCACTGTGGATATGTGATCAACGTACCGGCGCACAGCGCTATTTGCAAGCAAGTGGCACTTTATCGCATCTGCAGATTAATGCGCAGGGGCAGGGGGCCGTTGTGGAAATGCCTCGAGATGGTGCGCCACGATTGATCCTGTTTGATTTGTCTGACGATGGCGAACTCTCTCTCGCCCCCTTTGCTGGGCTTGACGTATCAGATGCCGATATCTCGGAAGGCCGACTCAAAATTGAGCGACCTCAATTACCGATCGAAGTCAGCTTGGCTGAGCATTTTTCGTACCCGACTCGTGACGGAGAATGCGCGTATGCCTTTTATTATCCGCCGGCTAATGCGATCTATACCTGTGATTTAGCACCGCCAGTGATTGTAATGGTGCATGGAGGTCCAACTTCGCGCGCTTATGGCCACTTTGACTTGCAAAAACAGTTTTGGACCTCCAGCGGTTTCGCAGTAGTAGATGTTAATCACAGAGGCTCGAGTGGCTATGGCCGAACATTTCGAGATGCGCTTTACGAAGGCTGGGGTGAGACCGATTGCGACGATATTGTTGACTGCATTGATTATTTAGCAAAAGCCGGCCGTATTGACCCCCGAGCAGTGTGCATACGCGGCAAAAGCGCTGGCGGCTATGCTGTATTGCGCGCCTTGACTCAATATCCAGATGTGTTTGCCGCAGGCGCAAGCTATTACGGAATTGGTGACTTGGCCACCCTGGCAGAAATTACTCACAAGTTCGAGAAACACTATACTGACCGACTGCTTGGTGAACCCTATGATCGAGATCGAGCGACTCAAGCTGATAGCCGTTACGTCACGCGTTCACCGATTCATTATATTGATCGAGTCAACACGCCTATGGCGATATTTCAAGGGAGCTTAGACAAAGTTGTGCCGCCCAAGCTCGCGCACGACTTCGTCAATGCTTTGCGACAGCGCGGCGTTGAACATACTTATCATGAGTATCCCGATGAGGCGCATGGCTTTAAAAATCCAGCCAATAATATTGCTGCTTGGCGTGTAGAATTGTCTTTTTATCGATCTACTTTACGCGCCATCATTTAGGCTAAACAATGGTGCTGATACAGTCGAATGACAATTTTGGACCCAGGACGAAGAGAGCATAGCTCTCGCGTCAACCTCAAACAGACCCGCTGAAAACACAGCTAACTCATTGATATCATGACAATTACTGAAGAAAGAACTCTAGCTTTGGCCGCGGTAATTCAAGCTGGATTGTGCGTGCAATCCTTGGCTCGTCGCGGCAGTTTAGATCAAACTGACTTTGACTCTCTTATGCAGTCCATCTTAATTTTAGATGCGGCTTCAACCTCTGCAGTGTACGGTGGTACGGCCGGTGTCAGAAGCGGTTTGAGTGCATTGGCCGACGGAATCTTGGTCTCGCCCAAGGCCGACAATGTTGAGGTGTTGCGCTATGCGATGTCCTTATTGCATTTGCAGCGCGCTCTTTTCGCCGATACTGGCAAGGCGCAACAGTTTGGCCAACGAGTTGAGGGTCTAAGTGCTTTTTCGAAGGATCAGTTACCGCAGCAATGTTCCGACATTTATCAGGAGTTTATCAGCGGGATAAAGCCACAAATCATAGTCAATGGCGAAGAATCGCATTTACAGCAGCCTGAAGTGCCCATAAAGGTTAGAACACTGTTGCTTGCCGGTATTCGGTCGGCTGTTTTGTGGCAGCAAAAAGGCGGTGGGCGGTTTAGTCTAATTTGGCAGCGAACCCGCATGCAGAACGCTGCGAAGGCTCTATTGGCCACAGCGACGACTCACTGATAGCGATTACAAATAGGCCGCTCTAATTATGGATATTGCACTATTGCTCACGGGCAATGAACTCATGAGTGGCGACACGGTCGACACCAACTCTTCGTATATTGCGCAATCGCTTAAAGACCTTAGTTTGGTACCAACCTTAAAACAGGTCGTTGGCGATGATTTCGAATTATTGTGCGAGAGCATTGAAAGCCTTAGCCAGCGTGCTGATGTGCTCATTGTGAACGGCGGACTCGGACCCACGGTGGATGATCTCACCGCGCAGGCTTTAGCACGCGCTGCCAAGCGGCCCATAGTTCAACACTCGGTTGCAATGCAGCACTTGCAAGCCTGGGCTGATCGCCGAGGATTCAACATCACACCATCAAATCTGACTCAGGCTGAACTGCCTGAGGGCTGTGAGGTTCTGCCTAATCCGAATGGCTCAGCCGTAGGTTTCGCGCTCGAAGTGAATGATTGTCTGGTGATGTGTACGCCTGGTGTGCCCTCCGAGTTCAAGCCTATGGTTGAAGCTGAGTTGCTACCTAGAATCCGCGCGCGCGGTAACATTTCTACGGTGAGTAAGATCAGTCGTTTGCGCCTATTCGGCATTTCCGAGTCAGGACTACAGGATATGATTGACGCTGAATTTCCAGACTGGCCTGAACAGGTTGAGCTGGGTTTTCGAGTGCAAATGCCGGTTTTGGAGCTCAAGGTGGCGACCACTGATGCGGCTTTAATCGAAACCAATGAGCTGTGGACGAACAAACTACGCCAACGTTTCGCTGACCATATCCTAGGCGAAAACGATATCTCATTACCGCAGGCTGTGAACAACACTCTAGCGCAACACCGTTTGACCTTGGTGACCGCAGAGTCGTGTACGGGTGGCATGATTGCCTCATTGATTACCAGTGAAGCCGGTAGTTCAAAAGTATTTAAAGCGGGCTACGTTAGCTACGCCAATGAGATTAAACAAAGCGCTTTAGGGGTGAAACTGCAAACATTGGACACCCATGGCGCAGTCAGCGAACAAACTGTGATTGAAATGGCGCATGGCGCTCTTAATCAAAGTGGCTCTGATATTGCAGTGGCTGTGTCGGGTGTTGCGGGACCCGGTGGCGGAACCGACGACAAGCCAGTGGGCACCGTATATCTCGCGTTTGGAAGTGTTGATGATATGCGTGTGCGCAAGTTATTCCTGCCAATGCATCGCGGCATGTTCCAGCGCATGGTGAGTGCCATGGCATTGGATTTAGTCAGACGCTTTGTCGCAGGTCTCGACACTGACGTAGATTACTATCGCGAGTTGCGTAAAAAGAGCTAGAAGAATAACAGCTTGATTATGAACGCAATGATAACGATATTCAGAGTGAGTTTTATTGCGCCAACCCCCTGTTTTATTTGAACATTTGCCGCTAAAGTGCCGCCCGTCACAGTGCCCATCGCCAGCGCTATTCCGTAGGTCCAATTAAGTGTTAGTTGTGATGAAAACACCAGCAAAGCAACGCTGGTGTAAACCAAAACGATAAATACTTTGTGTGAATTAGTCGTCACTAAATCCATCTGCATTACGCGGTTCAGCACAGGCATGAGTAAAAAACCGACGCCGATGTGGATAAAGCCTCCCCAAAAACCGATGGCGACCATTAATACGTGCCCCCAAATCATACGGCTACGGCTGAGCGTAAAACCATTACTGGCGTCGGCGGGTGATGGCTCAGATTTGTCTGGTAGGGCCATGATGATCATTACCGCTAGCATGATCACAGCCAGCAAAACATTAAAGTCATCATTGGGTATGTGTGCTGCGACATAGGAACCAATCAATGCGCCCGGAAGCGTGCACAAGCCTAAGCTTAGGCTTAAGCGAAAGTCCTTAAACCCCTTACGTGCGAACGCAATCACGGCGGCGATGTTTTGCGGCAATATTGCGATTCGGTTAGTGGCGTTGGCGACCGTACCGGGTACGCCTAAGAAAATCATGATCGGCACGGACAGCAGTGATCCACCACCCGCCATAACATTTAGAAATCCAGTAGCAATACCAGTGACGAAAAGAAGGACAAGTTCCCACATAGGCTTAAGACAGGTGATTTAGAGAATTCAGAATTAGTGGCTGTAATTTAGCTAAGCGTTGAAATGCGTTTCGATTAAAGCTAATAATGCTTTTACACTATCCTCGTTGGATGTTTTTGGCTCCGTACAAAAGTGACGGGTTGTATGAGCTTGTGAACCATATTTAAAGCGACATTCCATGATAGTGCGGCAGCCTTTTATCCGCTGCTTGCTTTCGAGCAAGGCCAGACCTTTCTGCCTTATTTATTGGTATGATACGCGCAATGCAGCTCTACTATCAAAAACACCCTCAAAAACGCCCTCAATCAGCTGAATCATCTGTTTCAGCTGAGTCAGAGAGGGTGAGTGAACCGATCATTATTATCCCTGGGCTGTTTGGTTCCACTAAAAATTGGCGCTCTTTTGCTAGCAATTTAAGTGCAATTGGCGATGTGTACGTGATTGATCAACGCAATCACGGAGAGTCTCCCCATGCAGACAGCCACAGTTACGCTGACATGGTGGCTGACTTGCTCGAATTCATGGATGGTTTAGGTTTTGCTAGCGCGCACTTAGTTGGTCACAGTATGGGAGGGAAGGTCGCGATGTGTTGCGCGCTATGGCACCCAGAAAGAGTTAGCCGACTGTGCGTATTGGATATCTCGCCAGTCGCTTATCAGC
>CAZOIG010000232.1:0-2731 GCA_964579235.1 uncultured Gammaproteobacteria bacterium | reverse complement strand
TGGCGGTAGCGATGAGCTCGAAGCGCAAACACCACTGCCATTTGAGGCGGTAAACCCTATGCCGATTGAGTCGATTGCTCGCACGGCCTCGCCTCAAGAACAATCTGTACCGCTGACCGAAGAGGTTCTGACCGTGGACAGCAGTACAGTAGCAATCGCGACTAAGCCACCTGAAGAAGCCAAACTAGAAATACCCGAAGTCGCTGATGGCCCAGACATTATTAGCACCAAGTCAGCCCGCCAGCTCGAACGTGAACGCCTTATCGCCAAGCTCAAACAAGATTGGGTTGATTACCAAAAGCGCCCGCGTAAAGAGTTTCTATCGCCGACCACAAAAGCCACCGAAGCCGCGCGCTACTTGAGTAAATGGATAGAGCGCGTGCAAACGGTAGGTAACGCCAACTTTCCGCGACAAATTCGTGAACGTGGTTTAGTGGGAGTGGTCATCGTATCAGTCGAGATTGAAGAAAACGGCACACTCAGCAAAATCATATTGGACCGCCCTTCTGAGCACCGATTACTCAACGATTACACCAAACGCCTGCTGCGCGAGGCATCGCCGTTTGACCCATTTCCAGATGAAGAATATTTCCAAAAAATCAACGTGCTGGTGATTACCCGATCTTTTGAGTTTGATTCTCAGCAGGGCTTTTTAAACAACGCCGTTCAATAAGGCAGTTAATAGGCAATCGACTTTGACTGATCACCCAACCTTCTTCACTGTTCTAAGCTTTGATGTTGGGCTTAAGCGCACTGGTGTTGCAGTGGCGCAAAACAGCACCAAGACTGCGCGGCCCGCCGGCACCATTCAAGTTAACAATGGGCGCCATGATTGGCAACAGGTCGATGCATTGGTGAGTGAATGGCAACCAGCGGTCGCCGTTGTCGGCAAGATCAGTGACACTGACCCAGCGCTGAAGAAAGCCGCCAATCGCTTACTCAGTCATTTGCAGCAACAGCACAAAGTAAAAACCATAGTGGTTGATGAAACGCTGACCACAGTCAGTGCCAATGCGATTCTCGCCGAGACCGACCACTCCAGCACTAAACGCAAGGCGCTACGAGACCAAGTTGCTGCGTGTCTAATATTAGAAACATGGTTGAATAGCCAGTAAGCCACAAAGCCACTCAGCGCGGATTCATGATATTCTTGCGCGGATTTCGACCAACGACCGCAATAAGCTCGCAAAAGTCCATGTCTAAGCTTCCCTTTAAGTCCCTCATCTCATCGGAGCAACTCAATCCAGAGACGGTTGCGACCATTATCGAGTCAGCCCACAGCATGCAAACGGCGATCGAAACCAAGGGCCGCATCCATAACCTTGAAAATGCAATTGTTGCATTATTGTTCTTCGAACCCAGCTCGCGCACCATGCTGAGTTTTCAGAGCGCTGCACAAAGATTGCATGCGGGTACGATTTTCGCGCAAAGCGCGGCGTCTACTTCGTTTGAAAAAGGCGAAAGCTTAGAAGACTTGATTCAAATTGTGGCGGGTTACTCCGACATCATCATCATGCGCCACGCCGAACCTGGCAGTGCAAAAATAGCTGCCGATTGCAGCAAAGTACCGTTTATTAATGCCGGTGACGGAGGCAATCAACACCCGACTCAAGCTTTGATCGACGCGTTTACAATTCAAAAGCACTTGGGTCGTTTAGACAATCTGCATGTGGCATTTGGTTTCGATGCTCTGCAATCGCGCAGTATCCACTCTTTAACAGGGCTGCTGGCGCAATATCCGAATAACCGCTTTAGCTTTATGGGTCCGCAAGAACTTGCACCAACCTCGGCGATGTTAGAGCAACTCGAAGCGGCGGGAGCGCGTTGCGATG
The DNA here is from genome assembly GCA_964579235.1 of uncultured Gammaproteobacteria bacterium. Classification (GTDB taxonomy): domain Bacteria; phylum Pseudomonadota; class Gammaproteobacteria; order Arenicellales; family Arenicellaceae; genus Arenicella. Next base: position 899 of record CAZOIG010000232.1, on the reverse strand, counting down.
TACTAGATAGTCTGCCTAGTGATTTGGATTTTGACGTGGTCTATGTGAACAGACTCCAAGAGGAAAGATTTCCTGATAAAGCCGTGTTCGAAAAAAATCGCGACTTATTCCGTCTCAGTCATGAGATGGTCAGCAACAGCAAGGCAATTGTGCTCGACCCACTGCCACGGATTGATGAAATCGAAGTGGCAGCAGACAGTTTGGACAATGCCCTTTACTTTAAGCAAGCCAGCTACGGTGTACCCGTACGAATGGCGCTCTTGTCCTTAATGTTGGAGGAAGATGCCTAAGCCGAGCGAATTAGGGCTTAACTTTATTTACTCAAGGTTTGGTCAGAGTTTGGGCAGAACTTGGTCAAGCGACTGAACCTAGTGACTTAATAATCATCCTCGTCATCGGCGATGCCCACATCCGCTAAGGTTTCACCAAATTCTGTAGCGTGTGACTCTTTACCGCGTAACTTAATGTTGAGTCGTAAATCATTTTCCGATTCAGCGTTTTTCATCGCATCCTCGTAAGAAATCAAACCGCTCTCATACAGCTCAAACAAAGACTGATCAAAGGTCTGCATACCATATTCTTTTGAGGCTTGAATGGCGCTGCGAATCTCGTCAATTCGATGATCCTTAATCATGTCGGCAATCGTTGGCGTATTAATCATGATTTCCACCGCGGGCACACGACCCTCGCGATTTTTAATTGGGATCAAACGCTGCGACACTAAGCCGTACAGATTAAGGCTCAAGTCCATCCCTAATTGGTCACGCCGGTCGGCTGGAAAGAAGTTAAAAATCCTATCCAAAGCTTGATAAGCGTTATTGGCGTGCAGTGTTGCGATACAAAGATGGCCTGTTTCTGAGAATACGATTGCGCTATCCATTGTCTCGCGGGTTCGAATC
>CAZOIG010000231.1:0-13260 GCA_964579235.1 uncultured Gammaproteobacteria bacterium | reverse complement strand
TACAGGCTTGGAGTTTGCCGGTGACTGGTTTATCAATGACATCTGGAGTCTGCACTTTAATGGCACCTACGCCAAGCATGAGTACGCGTCCGATACTCTTATCAACGGTACATCCCTGCGAGGCTTGGCGGTGGATACGGCACCTGAGACCTTGGGTACGCTCCGATTAAGGTACGCGGCAACACCACGTACTTCGTTGAGCGCAGAGGTGCAGCACACCGACAGTTACTTTCTTGAGCCCTTGAACCAGTTTGAATACGAGGGACACGACATAGTGAACGTCTATATACAACATCAGTTAAACGACGACTGGAGTGTATCGGCGAGGCTTTTAAATCTTTTGGATGATCGCTATGCTAAACGCGCTGATTTCACCACCTTCACCGACCAGCGGTATTTTCCTGGAGAGCCACGCTCAGCCTTTGTAAGTCTGCGACGTGAATTTTAGGCACCTTCGCCAGACAAGTGATCAGCAGTTTGTGAGTTCATATGCATAAAACAGTTCAAAAAACCTATCAAGCTGATTACGTTATTGTGGGCGCGGGTTCCGCTGGCGCCATATTGGCCAACCGTCTCAGCGAAGACCCCGCAAATTCAGTAATCCTGTTGGAAGCCGGCGGTACTGACAAGAGTATCTTTATTAAGATGCCGACGGCTTTGTCGTATCCAATGAATACCAAACGGTATAACTGGGATTTTTATTCTGAGCCGGAGCCTTTCATAGACGAGCGCCGCTTGCATTGCCCGCGTGGCAAAGTATTGGGTGGTTCTTCGAGCATTAATGGCATGGTGTTCGTACGGGGCCACGCCTTAGATTTTGACGAATGGGAAGCGCACGGTGCAAAGGGTTGGGGCTATCAAGACTGCTTGCCCTACTTCAAAAAATTAGAAACTTGGCATGGTGGTGAAGATGCGTACCGTGGCGCTGATGGCCCGATCACGGTGAATAACGGCAACAATATGCGCAACCCTTTGTACGGCGCCTTTGTTGAGGCTGGTCAGCAAGCAGGTTATCCGCGAACTGACGATTACAACGGTGCGCAGCAAGAGGGTTTCGGCCCCATGCATATGAATGTCGACGGTGGTGTGCGCGATTCAACAGCTCGCGCCTATCTTGACCCTATTCGTCGTCGTAAAAATTTGCGCATTATTAAGCACGCTGCAGCCGAGCAAATCACTTTTGATGGTCGGCGGGCTACGGGCGTGCGGTTTACTCGTCGTGGCAAAAACTGTGTGGCGATGGCGGGCAAAGAGCTTGTTTTGTCAGCGGGTTCAATCGGTTCACCAACGCTCTTGCAGCGTTCTGGTATTGGTCCAGCAGCTCAGCTTCAGTCCTTGGGTATAGATGTTGTACACGACTCCCCAGGTGTAGGACAAAACCTGCAGGATCACTTGGAAGTGTATTTCCAGTTTCATTGTAAGCAACCGCTTACTCTTAACAGCAAGCTGGATTTGTTCAATATGGGCTTAATCGGTGCTCGCTGGTTTTTCCTTAGATCTGGCTTGGGCAGTACTAATCACTTTGAGTCGTGTGCGTTTATCCGCTCTAAAGCAGGTCAAAAATGGCCGGATATTCAGTACCATTTTTTGCCCGCTGCCATGCGCTACGATGGGCAAAGCGCCGTTAAGGGTCACGGCTATCAGGTTCATGTTGGCACTAATAAACCGCATAGCCGTGGTTCGGTGATGATCAATGACCCGAACTCGCATGTTCCACAAATCCGCTTCAATTACATGCAGGCCGAGGCCGATGTGCAAGACTGGCGAGAGTGTATTCGCCTGACTCGCGAAATCATGGGGCAGCAAGCATTTGATGCCTATCGAGGTGACGAGATTCAACCTGGTCTCGACGTTCGATCAGATGACGAGATCGACGCTTGGGTACGGCAAAACGTAGAGAGCGCGTATCATCCTTCTTGCAGCGTCAAAATGGGGGCTGAAGACGATTCTATGGCGGTTTTAGATTCCAACTGTGCGGTTCGCGGGGTTGAAAACTTACGAGTTGTTGATTCCTCTATATTCCCGACTATCCCGAATGGCAACCTCAATGCACCGACCATGATGGTTGCAGAGAAAGCCGCGGACATTATCTTAGGTAAAACACCGCTGGCACCAAGCAATGCGCCGGTCTGGCTCGATTCCGATTGGGAAACTGCTCAACGGGCTAATCCGCCGCAACGCAGTTTAGATGAGTTTTATGCTCAGTCGCTGAATAAGCCGATCTAGCTCAGACAGATTGGGCGGCTTTGGCGTTGTGGCGATTGACCAGAATCTTTAATCGCCACGCTGCTACAGCGCCCGCGATGCCCATTACGGCTATGGTGGTGAAGTACATATCCGACCCAGCTTTGCCGGGATTAGCAGCCACAAACTGGGCTTCCATCCACGGTAAATAGACATCTGGAGAAAAAGCGATCAGCGATATAAAGCCAATTGCCAAGCCCTTAATGCGGTTAGAAACATTGGCGCTCTCCAAAGTGGCCCAATAAATTCCGCGCACGGCATAGGTGAGTACCCCGATCAGTAATACCATGAATAAAAGCGCAGCTTGCCCCGCCGTCGTCGGCAGTATCGTCAGTCCATAAAGTGATAAGGCTGCCACTAACATTAAGCTGCCCAAAACCTTTTCACGATCTAGGAAGTCTCCAGCAACACCCGCGGTGACCGCACCGATTGGTCGCATCCATAGCTTTGCAACGGTAACCCAACCCACAGCAACTGCGCCTAATCCGTGATAATTTTGGATATAGCCAGAAAATGAATAGGTCGCGAAAAACAGTTGGTAGCCCGTCAAAATACAGATACAACACAGCCATATCTCTTCTTTTTTAAGGATCGTGATGAGGTCACGTACAACATGGTATTCCTGTTTCTCGGCTTCTTCGTCTGAGCCAGAATCACTCAGCGCGAAAAATGCGATTGGGGCTAAGATCAATTGCATCCCAACGTACAACCATATAACTCGATTTAGTGCTGTAGAGGTGTCCTCGCCAACGCTGTTTAGGTAATAACCAAACATGCCGATCGCGATGGTGGCTAAAATCGCTTCAACTAAGCCCCGACCACCGTCCAAAATGCCGAAAAATCGGCCTTGTTCATTGGGTTTCGCCAACAAGGCTGTCGCTTTGATCATGGCTGACCAAAACGTTAATCCTGCGCATATACCCCAGCCTGCGAAAATGATTTGAGTCGACGTGAAGTCTGGGAAAGTACTGTACCAAACCCCGAGTGCGCCACAAGCGGCCAACGAGAAACTCATTAGGATGCGGGGTGAAACGCGGTCAGCTAACCATCCGCTTGGAATGTAAGTCAGCATGTATAGAATGCCCAGCATGCTGTAATTCTGGCCTAGCTGCGCAGCGGTTAGACCGAATGACTCCAGCATGCTGACTTCAAAGTTTTGGCGCAGGTAGATAATTGGGTAAATGTTGCCTGCAACAACAACCAAGATTGCGAGTTTTATATAACGCGACAGCAGGCTTTCTTCGTTGGCCGGTCTATTTGCTGAGCTAGAAGATTGCGAGTTCGACGTGCTTGAGTCGGCTGTGGAGGTCATTCGAAGTCCTGATTGTTCTTGTTATCGGCAGTACGTCAAAAGCGTCTTTCAAAGGCTCGCTTATACTGCTCTGGTGTTGCTTACTGTACTCTGTTCACCAGTGTTGTGTCGAACATTCCACCTGAATATTTAATTCTGGCGACTATACTGGTCCGAGTAAGCGATAAAAACTATAACTATAAAACCACCTCAAAAACACCCATGAAATTATTCAAGCCTTTTTCAGTTCTCCTGCTTAGCATCTGCTTAGTAGCTTGTCAGTCGGCCAATCTGCAGCCAGAACGTATTAGTGCGCCCTCTGAGCTAGCACCACTTACTACCTTAGGTGACAGTCTTGTAGAGGAGGCTAAGTTTGCAGGAATATCTTTAGGAGTGATCAAAGATGGTCAGGTGGTGCACTACAGTGACCACGGCGTGTACGGCATCAACAATCCCGAGCCGATCGCCCCCGATACTTTGTTTCGAATCTTTTCGATGACCAAGCCGATCACCGCAGTTGCCGCCATGATGCTGTACGAGGAAGGTTTGTTTGAGCTTGATGACCCGGTAGCGAAATATCTACCCATACTCGCTAATCCGACGGTTATGGGCGAAGATGGCGTTGCCCGCCCAGCCCAAAACACCATGACTATTCGCCAGCTTTTGACGCATAGCGCGGGTTACACCTACGGGTTTGCGCCAGACAGCTTAGTGGATATCGAGTATCAAAAAGCGCGCTTATTTGAGTCAGAAAACATCGATGAGTTTATGCAGAAGCTGGCCGCTCTGCCGTTACGCTTCGAGCCAGGTACTCGCTATCGCTATAGTGTTTCAATTGATGTTGTGGGAGCTTTGGTAGAAGAATTAAGCGGTTTAACCTTGGAAGAGTTTTTCGAGCAACGCATATTTGCGCCATTGGATATGCAAGATACATTCTTTGAAGTGCCAGCGGATAAATTGCATCGCCTAGCGTCCGATCAATATTGGAATGCTGAAACCGAACAAATTGAAGCTATGCCGGCTGAATTTAGCCGCAACTATGCCGACGTCGGATTGCACATGGGCGGCGGCGGTTTGGTTTCAACCATGGACGACTATTTGAAATTTTGCCAATTTATTCTGGACCAAGGCATGGCCAATGGCGAGCGCCTGCTTAAGCCGGAAACGGTCGCCCTTATGTTGCAGGATCATTTGGAGCCGGAAGTGAGATCAGCAGGTGGACCTTATCCTCAAGTCAATATATACGACGGTACCAGCATGGGCTTCGGCTTTGCGGTGGTTTACGATGAAAGCCAACTGCCAGAAGAATTTTCACAAAATGAGGTGTCTTGGGCAGGCCTTGCAGGGACACAGTTTTTTATTGATCCTTCGCAAAATGCAGCGGGAGTGGCAATGGTGCAGTTGGCACGCCAGCCGTGGGTCTTGGATGTATTGCTTCGAGTGGCGGCGCAAAAAGGTTTAGATCAGCTCGAGAACTAGGTTTAGCGCTCACTCAGCGCCTTAGTTCAGCCCCTATATAAAGGGTATAAAAAAAGCCTCCGGCGGATATATTCCGCGGAGGCTTTTTTGTGGAGGTTTGAAAATCTATTCTAGGGTATGCACCTTCTTTTCCGCTAGGTGCGGAAAATCGGCCTTTATCCATTTGTACAGGGTGTAGCACATCATAAACACGATGGGGATGATGGGTAACGAAGAAACGACCGACATGGCTTTAACGGTTTCTATACCGCCGGCAACCATCAATCCCACCGCCATTAACCCGAGGCCTAGGGCCCAAGCCAATCGGTTGAATTTGCCTGGCTCTTCATGACTTTCTAAGTCGTTCGTACAGACGCTGGCAAGGATGTAGGCCGCTGAGTCAAACGTAGTAGCGTAAAAAATAACCGACAAAACAGTGACGACACTCAGGATGAAAATTTTGAACGGTAACTGTGCGATCACCGTGGCCACCAGAGTTGCCATACCGTGCTCAGCCATAATTGCCGAGGCATCAAGGATGCCGTTGGACTCAAGATATAGGACGTAGGCGCCAGCAATACTCAGGAACATAAACGTGCCAAGTGCACCAAATCCGATAATGCCAACCACTACATTTTTGATCGTTCGGCCGCGCGAGATACGACCAAAAAACAAGCCCATCATCGGTGCGTAGGCAATCCACCAAGCCCAATAGAATATCGTCCAGGCCTCAGGGAATCCGCTTGATGAAATGGGGTCTGTCCAAAAGCTGATACGAAAAAAGTTGTCAGCCATTAAGCCGATAGAATTGGTCGACAGCGACAAAATGTAGACGGTAGGGCCCAACAATAAAATAAAGGCCATCACAAAAAACATCAGCACCAAATTGATATCAGCCAAAATCTTAATGCCACGCTTTAGCCCCAAATAGGCGCTGGTGCCAAAAATTATGGTCCATAAACCGATCACTCCGAGTTTGGTGCTTAGGTTGTCAGGTACCCCTAAGAGCTCCACCGCGAGCGAGGAAACCAATGGAACCCCAAACCCTAATGAGGTGGCTACTCCTCCAACAATTCCAATGACTACGAAAATATCAATTACGATTCGCCACGCGTTTTTGCCTCGCTCTGGAATAGCCTCCTCACATGAGTCACTGATCTTTAGGCTTGGTGTACGCTTTACAAACAACATATAGGCGATCGGCACAGCCGGCAGACAGTAAATTGCCCAAGGTACAAAACCCCAATGAAAAAGTGGGTACATGTGTGCAAATTCAAACGCTATGGCTGATCGCGGCTCAATGCCAAGGGGCGGAGTTTCGATATAGAAGATCGGTTCGGCAAATCCCCATGCAATCAGGCTGGCACCCATGCTGGCGGTAAACATCATCCCGACCCAGCTTGCATTTGAGTATTCTGGTTTTTCATCCTCATGCCCGAGCTTAATTTGGCCGTAGGGGCCAAACGCTAGCCAGCCTGCAAAGATCAAAGGCAGGATTCCGGTAAGCAGGTACAACCAACCAAATTGGGTCGTAATCCAAGACATTGCTTGGTCTGCTACGGCTGCGGTTTGCGCGGGCATGCCAATTAATAGGCCTGCGAGCAAAAACAGGATGAGCAATGATGGGTAGAATATATTTGAATCTAAATAGGTGTTACTCGTTTGCGAGGTATCGTTCATAGATGGTCTTTTTGGCGTTGTTATTATTGTTGTTGCTCACGAAATTCAAATTCAAAGCCCTCGGCTTCAAATTTATTAGTTTGTAGTCTTTGGCGGGCTTCAGGCGCGTCCTTTAGAAAAGTGTCAAAAAATGCGAGAACGCGTTCGGCTTGGATGGCGTGTGCGGTACTTGGCGCAATCAATGTAAACTCCTGTTCTGGGTCAAAGGTGCGCTTTTGCGTATTCGGCTTTAGCTCAGGCCACCAATAACCGCCAGAAACACCAAAGCTGGAATGGTTGGAGTCATGCAGCATGCCCCAATAAACGTCGTGCTCGGCAGTCTCGTAAGACTCTCTAAGCACAGCATGCGGATTGTCTTGGCTGGGAACAGGGCCGCCAAAATTGTTTGCCATGCGCACGCCTGCACCAATAATCAAAGCGTCTTCGGCACCGCTGAGGAATAGTGTTGGTTTGTATACCCCGCTCAGAATCATGGGCCCTTCGCGATTCAGTATGACCGTTTCGCGCTCCTCATCAATGAGTGATTCTGACGGTAAAACCTTACGAAAGTCAGGCAGCACTAAAGGCACTACCGCTACGCCCGCCGCAAATTTGTCTTCAAGCCCAAGCGCGGCAAGCGTTGTCATGCCGCCAAACGAGCGACCCATCACTCCAACTTTTTCAAGATCTAGTCGATTCCTAAACTCACCCTCTTCTTCATTCCATTGTTCCAGCGTAGCCAAGGCAGCGCGCACGTCGTTAACACGCTCGACTAGGGTGATATCAAGATCAATAAAGGCTTGGCCCGTGGCATCGCTGCTGGCTAATGGTGTGTAGGTTTGACCGTACTTGTCTTCAGGCCCATAAGTGCCGTCATTGTTGAGGAATGCGCGTACGTCATTCATCCTGTCCGCAACCAATTGGTTCGGGTAATCGCCCGCCAAGGCAGGATCTTTGCCTGTGTATGCGAATGGCGTGTTGCCTGTGTGTTCTGGGGCAATCACGACATAGCCTTGAGCAGCAAGCGCTTCGCACGCGGTTTCCATATTGTAACGACTGCCTGCGTCGCCATGAGTCATAACTACAATCGGAAAAGCTTGGTCTGAGGTTGCCAGAGGAGCTTCGCGGTACGCATTGCGAGGCCGCGTAAATAGCTCTTCTATCGCAGCATCAATTTGTGCTTGGTCTACACCTTCGCGAACCGTTTCGAGGGTTAAATGAAAGAAGGTTGTTTGCGTCATCATCTTACGATGCACATCGCGATCCCCAAATACATAGTCGCCAAACGTGGCAGCAGGGTAAAGCCCGGCACCGTCATTCTCAATGACGGCTTTGTCGACCGGATACCAGACTTCCGTGAGCAAAGAACGAACACCAACATCTACGCCTGCTAAGGCATCATAAGACCGAGACTTGTCGTGGATATAAAGTGTTTTTACACCCACGGCATAGGGCGCATTACTAAGCTGACGGTTACTCTTCTCGCTTTTGTCGGCGGTGTCGTTGGAGGTGCCTGACTCTGTTGCGGCGCAGCCTAGTATGCTCAGGCATAGGGCAAGACAGGCTATAAAACGAGTTGCTGGGGCGGGCTTCATGCAGGATTCTCCTTGAGTGCAGGTAATGACGAGCAGCGCAAATGTGCGCAATTCCGCTCAAGGGTATCAGAACTAGGGTGCGGCTTGCTAATTTTAGCCCAGCTCGCTGTTTTTGGACTATTCAGGCAGGCTGATGCGAGTCGTTACTTTTTGCGAGGCGCGTCAGACCCTAATGAATACGTGCGCCTTGCGCGACGAGCTCTTTTTGCAGCTCACTTATGTTGATCTCGTCAAAGTCTTTCGCGTGTTTCACAGCGAGTGCGGCCGCTACGCCAGCGCCCTGGCCACTCACCGCACAGCACATCATATTTCTTACAGCTGCGTGCGAGTCTGTGTCGCCACCGATGCTTCGCCCCGTCACGATAAGGTGCTTTACACCTTTGGGCAGCATTGAAGAATACGGTACATGAAAATATCGACCTGTGGTCGGTAATATCAAGATTCCGTAGCCGTCGATGAACTCGGGGAATATACCGATACTGTCGTCAAACCGACCTTGTTCGCGAACGTCTTGGGCGGTCATGTTGTAGCGAGCATCAATTTTACGCGTATCCCGAATTCCGATTGTCATGCCAAAGTTGCGTAGCTTGGCGTTTTCACAGCCGGGGTTGTAACGTTGCAGGGCTTGGATAGCGAGCATTGCTTGACGACGGCCTTCCATCTCACCCCGAGTTAGATCATCGGCGTTGGTTCCGTCAATCTCAGCGAGGTGCACAAGATTTAGATAGGTTAGGTCGCCTTGGTCGTAAATTGCGCCCCAAGTGCCATTGATGGTGTTTAGGTTGGCTGGGATCAGACCGTCTTTGATCGCTTTATCAAAGGGTTTTTTAAGAAACGGCGAGAACATTTTGTCTTCTTTGCCCGTGGTTTCGATGCTCCATTCGCCGCCAGCCCAATCCGCATAGGTTTGTGGGTCAGCTTTCACGTGATCCAGAAATTTGGCTTTGTCGACGCCCGTCATTGAGAACATAACCGACGCAGCCATGAGCTCTTCGCGTTGTGCTTTGTGGGTTATCGCACCTGCGCGAGCAGCCACATCAGCGTCACCCGTAGCATCAATGATTCGTTCTGCAAGAATTGCTTCACGCCCAGACTTGCTCTCGACAATGACGCCTTTCAAAACGCCGCCTTCGACGATGGGTGCAACCATCATCCTGTGCAGCATGGGCACAATGCCAGCTTCTTCGACCAAAATATCGGCAACGTACTTGAACGCCTCGCCGTCGATTGCATGGCTATCCGACTGCGGCTCTGGTACCGCCGCGCCCATGTTTTTGGCGCGTTCTTCAAATTCAATGCCGATGCCTTCACTATCGACTGTATTTTCGTGGCGATACCAAGCAAACCCCTCAACCCCTACTTGCGTAATATTGCCGCCGAAACAGCCGTAACGCTCTAGTAAGGTGGTTTTCACGCCCATGCGCGCAGAAGCTAGCGCGGCCGCTAAGCCGCCGGGGCCGCTGCCCACCACCAGCACATCGGTTCGGTGGATAACGGGCGTTTCGCGTGCTGCTTCCTTAATTGTTGCCATAGGCGAGTTTTGTGCTCTAACGAGTTTATTTAATAGGGTAAATGGTGCCCGCGTTCATAATGCCTTTTGGGTCATAGGCTTTTTTGAGCGTTTCGAGAATGTAGTAAGAAGAGCCGTACTCTTGTTCAACCCACGGTGTACGGTGCTTGCCGACGCCATGATGGTGGCACATTGAGCCGCCGCGCTTAATGGTTTCTTCCACAATAATTTTCTTAATTGGTAAATGATAGTCCTCGAGCTCAGCCTCAGGTTTGTCGCCCTCAACATCATAAAAGTAGACAAAGTAGAGATTGGTGCCATTTAGGTAGCTGTGCGAAGAATGTCCGCCGAGCAGGGTTAAGCCTTCGATCTCGTTTCTAACCCGTTGCATGCAGACTTCGTAAATCTCGTTGATGGTGCCCCAGTCCGCTGAGATCTCTGTGGTGTTGCAGATGTTTTTGGTCTCAATGATTTCGCGTTTTTCTTCAATCAGATTGTTCGGATCCCAGTTCAGGTGAGCAAACCATTCTTCGATTAATGACGCATTAACCGCCTGGCATTCTTCATGCTGGCTAATGATTTCATGGATCGCGTCGGCCGTAGCTTGAGCTATGCGAGGAGGACCTTCTGCGACAAATACCAACACGCACTTATCTTCAGCGAAGTGCGAGAAATGGTAAGCCCCGTCCTCAACGTCGTAGAGTCTCGCAACCGAGGGTCGGTAACCATCGGCCATCACGTCCCGTAAGATTTGGAACCCAGTTTTCATATTGTCTAGGGTGTAGCCAATAAACTGCAAGTCATCGGGATAGTGCTTAAAGATTTTTACGGTGACTTCGGTGATGTAACACAGCGCACCCTCGTTACCGATAATCACGTGCCTAATGTCTGGGCCTGCGGCACGTCGTGGCACATTTTTGATGCGGGTCAGCCCACCTTCTGGGAAAACCGCCTCTAAACCCACGACCATGTCTTCAATTCCACCATAGAGCGTAGAGAGTTGGCCAATAGAGCGAGTGGCCACCAAACCGCCGAACTGGGCTAAGGGTTTCGATTGCGGCGAGTGCCCTGTTGTATAGCCCATCTCACGAAGCTGGTCGTCAAGCACCTGTAACGACACTCCACATTGGACTGTGGCTTGCATGTTCTCAACATCGATATTGACGATTTTGTTCATGCGCGAGCCATCTAAAACGATCGAGTTCTCAACCGCTGTTTCTAAGCCGCCTTCAGTCGCTGAGCGTCCGGTTCTGGGGACTACATTCACACCATTCTGATTTGCGAATTCGATTACACGCGCCACATCCTCACTGGACTCAGCCATGACGATGGCCGCGGGTAAGGGCATTCTGAATACGCCATGAAACCCTTCAAAGCGGCGGAAGCGGTCGATACTACTCAGTTTGAGTTCTTCTGGGTCGGTCACGACTTGTTCAGCACTTAAGAGAGCCTGTAGTTCGCTAACGATCTGCGCTTGGGTGAGTGTTGGTGAAGTCATATAAATGCTCTAGGTCAATTTTGTTAGTGGTGTGTTATGCGTTATTAGGCCGCTGTTTACAGAGCCTAGCAACTCTAGTTTGTGTTGAAGTGAATATTAGGATTCAATTTTCAATGCATGTAATTGTTTTAGTAATTCGTCAGTGTGTTCGCTTGCTTGTCTAAACACCTCATTAAGCCTTGAGTAGTCCGCGGTCTGCTGAGTTTGAGGTTGAAAATGCTGAGTAGTCTCGATCATTTGCGCTTGCGCTGCAGCAAAGCTCGCGTGCATACCAATGGCCACCGACGCACAAATTGCTGCGCCTAAGCCCGCTGCGTCGCTGTGCTTGAGTCGGGTTACTCGTAGGCCAAAAGTGTTGGCGAAAATCTGCATCAATAAATCGCTGTGCGAGCCGCCGCCTGTCACTATAAGCTCTTTTAGAGGTTGCTTGAGTTCTAGGTTCATTGCGTTCATGCGATTAAACATCGTCATCGCAATCGACTCTAAGATTGCTTTAAACACATGTGCTGAAGTGTGGCTGGCCGACAGGCCGATGATGCATCCACGCTGGAACGGTTTATTGGGGGCGGCTAAAAACTCCGGTATCACGATTAGGCCATCGCAGCCGATACCAATCGAGCTACTCGCAACATTGAGTTGTTGATCCGTGAAAAGTGAAGCAGGGTCGCGCCTCTCATTTAACATATCTCTGAACCAAGACACCATCGACATGCCGTAACGAATACCGCCGCTCTCGTATAAATAGCCATTGGGCTGTGACGCCATGTTGCAAAAGTAGTGATCAGAAACCGAGTCGTGGAAATTTCCTACGCGCATACCACCGATGTAGGTTCCCAAAGAAACTAAACCTACGCTTTGACTCAAATCATTCGTGTTAAGGCCAGCGCCTAAGGCTTCAACGGCTTTATCATTGGCGGTCGCCACGACGGGCGTGCCAACGCTCAAGCCGAGTGCTTGCGCGGCGTCGCTGCTCAATTCGCCCAAGATCTCGCCCGGTGCCACCAAATCAAACAACTGCTCCCTGCGTAAACCTTGAGCGGCGATTGCATCGCTTGATTCTGACCAATTCCAAGTTGTTTTGTCGATTGGCCAAGGCCCTTCGTGATTTGCAGCCGTGTCTTTGAAGGCGCCAGTGAGGCGATGCGTTATATAACCCGAAGAGGTTGTAACGTATTTGATACGTTGATTTGGGTCTCGAAACGGCTCGTTTAAGCGAACGTCCATCCAAGACATAACAGGACTAAGCAGCCTACCGTTCTCGTCTAACACAGCGCGACAGCAGCGAATAGTGCAAAGACCTATACCTCTGATTTGTTCGACACGTCGCTCGGGCGCGCCCTCTAAAAACTGTTTAAGTGTACGCTGACAAGCAATAACTAAGGAGTCCCACAGGTCATCGTCCGGGTGTTCGGCGCGACCATCCTTGAAATGATTGAGCGGTTGCAGTGCTTGTGAGGCGGACGCCAAAATCTGACCTTGAGCGTCGAAGATGCTGACTTTTGTGCTTTGCGAGCCGCCATCGATGCCGAGTACGTAGGTGTCTTTCACGGCTAATCCTTAGTTGGTCTTAGCGAACCAAGTAGCCGCCGTCGACCGTCAATACATGACCGTTGACGTAGTTAGATGCATCGCTGGCTAGAAACACAGCGGCGCCCATCAAATCCTCCACATTACCGAGTCGACCAGCTGGGATATGGTCTAGCACCCTTTGCGCCTTCTCAGGGTCTGAGAATGTGTTTTGTGTCAGCGCCGTACTGAAGTAGCCGGGTGCAATGCCATTCACTTGTATGTTGTATTGGGCTAGTTCATCGCAGTAGGCTTTGGTTAGCCCAGCAATACCATGTTTACTGGCCGCGTAAGCCGGTGAGCCGATGCCGCCTAAGAAAGAGAAAAGCGAGCAAATATTAATAATTTTTCCAGAGCCGCGCTCGATCATGTGTTGGCTCACGCAATGGCTAAATTCAAATGCCGCGGTCAGATTTACTTGAATCATCCTATCCCATTG